>JALSRW010000404.1 GCA_026984595.1 Alphaproteobacteria bacterium | reverse complement strand
AACCTGATCGAGGTTCAGCGTCGCTCGTACGACGCGTTTCTGCAGCGGCTCACGCCGCACAACGAGCGCCAGCGGGTGGGACTCGAGGAGGTGTTCCGTTCGGTCTTCCCGATCAAGGATTTCGGCGACCGGGCGGCGCTCGACTTCGTCCGCTACGAACTCGAGGATCCCAAATACGATGTCGAGGAGTGCCACCAGCGGGGCCTGACCTACGCCGCGCCGCTGCGCGTCACCCTGCGCCTCATCGTCTGGGATGTCGACGAGGACACCGGTGCCCGCAGCGTCCGCGACATCAAGGAGCAGGACGTCTACATGGGCGACATGCCGCTGATGACCGACAACGGCACCTTCGTCATCAACGGCACCGAGCGGGTGATCGTTTCCCAGATGCATCGCAGCCCGGGCGTGTTCTTCGACCACGACAAGGGCAAGACCCACAGCTCCGGCAAGTTCCTGTTCTCCGCCCGGGTCATTCCCTACCGCGGCTCCTGGCTCGATTTCGAGTTCGACGCCAAGGATCTGGTCCATGCCCGCATCGACCGCCGCCGCAAGATCCCGGTGACCACCCTGCTGATGGCGCTGGGCCTCGAGCCCGAGGAGATCCTCGCCACCTTCTACGAGGAGATCGTCTACGAGCGCTGCGGCAAGGGCTGGAAGCTCCCCTTCCGTCCCGAGCGGCTGCGGGGCGTCAAGCTGACCGCGGATCTGGTCGACGCCGAGAGCGGCGAGACCCTGGCCGAGGCCGGCACCAAAATGACCCCGCGGCTGCTCCGCAAACTCGAGGAATCGGGTGTCGAGGAGCTCTATCTGAGCTCGGAGGAGCTGATCGGCCGCTATCTCGCGCGTGACGTGATCAACGAGGAGACCGGCCTCGTGTACGCCGAGGCCGGCGACGAGCTGACCGGTCCGGTGCTCGAGAAGATGATCGAGGAAGGGGTCGAGAAGATCCCCATCCTCGACATCGACCATGTCACCGTCCATCCCTACATCCGCAACACCCTGGCGGTGGACAAGTGCCGTACCCGCGAGGAGGCCCTCCTCGAGATCTACCGCGTCCTGCGGCCGGGCGAGCCGCCCACGCTGGAGACCGCGGAGACCCTGTTCCACAGCCTGTTCTTCGATCCCGAGCGCTACGATCTGTCGCCGGTGGGCCGGGTGAAGATGAACATGCGGCTCGGTCTGGAGACCGACGACAGCGTGCGGGTGCTGCGGCGCGAGGACATCCTGGCGGTGGTCAAGACGCTCTGCGACGTCAAGGACGGGCGCGGCGAGGTGGACGATATCGACCATCTCGGCAACCGGCGCGTGCGCTCGGTCGGCGAGCTCATGGAAAACCAGTTCCGGGTCGGCCTGCTCAGAATGGAGCGGGCGGTGCGCGAGCGGATGAGCTCGGTCGAGATCGACGCCGCCATGCCCCACGATCTGATCAACGCCAAGCCGGTGGCGGCGGCGGTGCGGGAGTTCTTCGGCAGCTCCCAGCTCAGCCAGTTCATGGACCAGACCAACCCGCTGGCCGAGATCACCCACAAGCGCCGTCTCTCGGCGCTGGGTCCGGGCGGTCTGACCCGCGAGCGGGCCGGCTTCGAGGTACGCGACGTCCATCCCACCCATTACGGTCGCATCTGCCCGATCGAGACCCCGGAAGGCCCCAACATCGGTCTCATCAACAGCCTCGCCACATACGCCCGGATCAACAAATACGGCTTCATCGAGAGCCCGTACCGGCGGGTGGTCGAGGGCAAGGTGACCGACGAGGTGGTCTATCTCTCGGCCATGGAGGAGGGGCGCTACACCATCGCCCAGGCCAACTCCAGGCTCGACGAGGAGCGGCGGTTCGTGGAGGATTTCGTGAGCTGCCGCCAGAACGGCGAGTTCGTGCTGGCCAGGCCCGAGCAGATCGAATTCATCGACGTCTCGCCCCGCCAGCTCGTCTCGGTGGCCGCCGCCCTCATCCCCTTCCTCGAGAACGACGACGCCAACCGGGCGCTGATGGGCTCCAACATGCAGCGCCAGGCGGTGCCGCTGCTGCAGGCCGAGGCCCCCTATGTGGGCACCGGCATGGAGAGCGTGGTCGCCCGGGATTCGGGAGCGGCGGTGGTCGCCCGCCATTCCGGCGTGGTCGACCAGGTCGACGGCTCGCGCATCGTCATCCGGGTCAGCGACGAGACCGCCAGCGCCGATTCCGTGGTCGATATCTACAATCTCCGGAAGTTCCAGCGCTCCAACCAGAACACCTGCATCAACCAGCGGCCGCTGGTGAAGGTGGGGGATGTGGTCGAGGCCGGGGAGATCATCGCCGACGGTCCCTCCACCGAGCTCGGCGAGCTGGCGCTGGGGCGCAACGTGCTCTGCGCCTTCATGCCCTGGAACGGGTACAATTTCGAGGATTCCATCCTGATCTCCGAGCGGGTGGTCCGGGACGATGTGTTCACCTCGATCCATATCGACGAGTTCGAGGTGATGGCCCGCGACACCAAGCTCGGCCCCGAGAGCATCACCCGCGACATCCCCAATGTCTCGGAGGACGCGCTCCGCAATCTCGACGAGGCGGGCATCGTCTATATCGGCGCCGAGGTGAAGGCCGGCGATATCCTGGTCGGCAAGGTCACCCCCAAGGGGGAGACGCCGATGACCCCGGAGGAGAAGCTGCTGCGTGCCATCTTCGGCGAGAAGGCGGCCGATGTCCGCGACACCTCCCTCAAGGTGCCGCCCGGGGTGCAGGGTACGGTGGTCGAGGTCCGCGTCTTCAACCGCCGCGGCGTGGAGAAGGACGAGCGGGCGATCGCCATCGAGCGCGCCGAGATCGCCCGTCTGGCCAAGGACCGCGACGACGAGAAGGCGATCCTCGAGCGCAACATCTACGGCCGTCTGCGTCAGCTTCTCGAAGGCCAGAAGGTCAAGAGTGGCATCCGTAGCCTCAAGGCCGGCACGGTGCTCACCGAGGAGATCCTCGACAGTCTGCAGCGTCGCCAGTGGTGGGAGCTGGGGATCGAGGATGCCGAGCGGATGCACCAGATCCAGCAGCTCAAGCGGCAGCTCGACGAGGGCTACAAGCGGCTCGAGCAGCGGTTCCAGAGCAAGGTCGAGAAGCTGCAGCGCGGGGACGAGCTGCCGCCCGGGGTGCTCAAGATCATCAAGGTCTTCGTCGCCGTCAAACGCAAGCTCCAGCCCGGCGACAAGATGGCCGGCCGCCACGGCAACAAGGGCGTCATCAGCCGGATCGCCCCGGTCGAGGACATGCCGTTCCTGGAGGACGGCACCCCGGTCGATGTGGTCCTCAATCCCCTGGGCGTGCCCTCGCGGATGAATGTCGGCCAGATCCTCGAGACCCATCTGGGTTGGGCCTGCGCCAATCTCGGCCGCCAGATCGGGGCGCTCGCCGAGCGCTACCAGGAAGAGGGCCGGAAGGCGCTGGAGGACAAGATCCTCGAGGTGCTGGGCCCCTCCTACGAGGCCGAGATCAAGAGCTACAGCGACGAGGATCTGGTGGCGCTGGGCCGCCAGCTCGAGCGGGGCGTGCCGGTCGCCTCGCCGGTCTTCGACGGGGCGCACGAGCCGGACATCGTGGCCATGCTGGAGAAGGCGGGTTGCGACACCTCCGGGCAGGTGACCCTGATCGACGGCCGCACCGGCGAACCCTTCGACCGCAAGGTGACCGTGGGCTACATCTACATGCTCAAGCTCGGCCATCTGGTGGACGACAAGATCCACGCGCGGTCGGTCGGCCCCTACAGCCTGGTCACCCAGCAGCCGCTGGGCGGCAAGGCCCAGTTCGGCGGCCAGCGCTTCGGCGAGATGGAATGCTGGGCATTGCAGGCCTACGGCGCCGCCTACACGCTCCAGGAGATGCTCACCGTGAAGTCCGACGACGTCTCCGGTCGCACCAAGATCTACGAAGCGATCGTCAAGGGCGAGGACACCTTCGAGGCGGGCATTCCCGAGAGCTTCAACGTACTCGTCAAGGAGCTGCAGGCCCTGGCACTGAATGTCGAGCTGCAACAGGAAGTGTCGGGCGAGTGACGACGGCTCGGGAGTGGTTCCGGCCACCCCCGTGCGAGCCGGCAGCGCAGCGGGAGAGAGCGAGTCATCATGCAGGATCTCATGACCCTTTTCGGGCAGCCCCCGGCCAGCCAGAAGTTCGATCAGATCCGGATCGCCATCGCCAGTCCGGAGCAGATCCGGGCCTGGTCCTTCGGTGAGGTCAAGAAGCCCGAGACCATCAACTACCGCACCTTCAAGCCGGAGCGGGACGGGCTCTTCTGCGCCAAGATCTTCGGTCCGATCAAGGACTACGAGTGCCTGTGCGGCAAGTACAAGCGCATGAAGTACAAGGGCATCGTCTGCGAGAAGTGCGGTGTCGAGGTGATCCAGAGCAAGGTCCGCCGCGAGCGCATGGGCCATATCGAGCTGGCCGCCCCGGTCGCCCACATCTGGTTCCTGAAATCGGTGCCCTCGCGCATCGGCGTGCTGCTGGACATGACGCTCCGCGATCTCGAGCGGGTGCTCTATTTCGAGAACTGGGTGGTGATCGAACCCGGCCTCACCCCGCTCAAGCTGCACGAGCTCCTGTCCGAGGAGCAGGTGCACCGCTACCGCGAGGAGTACGGCGAGGATTCCTTCAGCGTCGGCATCGGTGCCGAAGCGGTGCGCGACATGCTCAAGGCCCTCGACCTGCCGGCCGAGCGCGAGCGCATGCGCGCCGAGCTGATCGAGGCCACCTCCGAGGCCAAGCGCAAGAAGCTGGTCAAGCGCCTGAAGATGGTCGAGACCTTCCTCGAATCCGGCAACCGGCCGGAATGGATGGTGCTCGAGGTGGTACCGGTGATTCCGCCCGATCTGCGGCCGCTGGTGCCGCTCGACGGCGGCCGCTTCGCCACCTCCGATCTCAACGATCTCTACCGCCGGGTGATCAACCGCAACAACCGTCTCAAGCGGCTGATCGAACTGCGGGCGCCGGACATCATCGTGCGCAACGAAAAGCGCATGCTGCAGGAGGCGGTCGACGCGCTGTTCGACAACGGCCGGCGCGGCCGGGTCATCACCGGCACCAACAAGCGGCCGCTCAAGAGCCTGTCGGACATGCTCAAGGGCAAGCAGGGGCGCTTTCGCCAGAACCTCCTCGGCAAGCGGGTCGATTATTCGGGCCGCTCGGTGATCGTCGTCGGTCCCGAGCTGAAACTGCACCAGTGCGGTCTGCCCAAGAAGATGGCCCTTGAGCTCTTCAAGCCCTTCGTCTATGCCAAGCTCGAGCTCTACGGCAAGGCGCAGACCATCAAGGCCGCCAAGCGCATGGTGGAGAAGGAGCGGCCCGAGGTCTGGGACATCCTGGAGCAGGTGATCCGCGAGCATCCGGTGCTCTTGAACCGGGCCCCGACCCTGCACCGCCTCGGCATCCAGGCCTTCGAGCCGGTGCTGATCGAGGGCAAGGCGATTCAGCTCCATCCCCTGGTCTGCGCCGCCTTCAACGCCGATTTCGACGGCGACCAGATGGCGGTCCATGTGCCGCTGTCCCTCGAGGCCCAGCTCGAGGCGCGCGTGCTGATGATGTCCACCAACAACATCCTCAGCCCGGCCAACGGCAAGCCGATCATCGTCCCCACCCAGGACATCGTGCTGGGGCTCTACTATCTGACGCTGGAGATGGAGAACGAGCCCGGCGAGGGCTCGGTGTTCGCCGATCTCGGCGAGGTCCAGCACGCCCTGCAGGAAGGGCTCGTGACCCTGCACAGCCGTATCAAATGCCGGATCGAGACGGTGGGCGAGGATGGCGGGGTCGAGCGGCGGCTGGTGAACACCACCGCCGGCCGCATGCTGGTCTACGAGATCCTGCCGCGGCATCCGCAGGTCAGCTTCGACCGGCTGGTCAACCGGCTGCTGACCAAGAAGGAGATCACCCAGCTCGTGGACGAGGTCTACCGTCACTGCGGGCAGAAGGAGACGGTGATCTTCGCCGACCGGCTGATGAACCTCGGCTTCTCCTATGCCTGCAAGGCCGGCATCTCCTTCGGCAAGGACGACATGGTGGTGCCGGAAAGCAAGTGGAAGATCGTCGAGGCCACCCAGAAGCTGGTCAAGCAGTACGAGCAGCAGTACGCCGACGGGCTGATCACCCGCCGCGAGAAGTACAACAAGGTGGTCGATGCCTGGCACCAGTGCTCGGACCGGGTGGCCGAGGAGATGATGGCCGCGATCCAGGCGATCCATCAGACGCGGCGGCCCGACGGGCGCTACAACCAGCCCAACTCGATCTGGATGATGGCCCATTCCGGAGCCCGCGGCTCGGCCGCCCAGATCAAGCAGCTCGCCGGCATGCGCGGGCTGATGGCCAAGCCCTCGGGCGAGATCATCGAGACCCCGATCATCTCCAACTTCAAGGAGGGGCTGTCGGTGCTGGAGTACTTCAACTCCACCCACGGCGCCCGCAAGGGCCTCGCCGACACCGCCCTCAAGACCGCCAATTCGGGCTATCTCACCCGGCGGCTGGTGGATGTCGCCCAGGACTGCATCATCGTCGAGGAGGATTGCGGCACCGACAAGGGGCTGACGTTCACCACCAATGTCACCGGCAGCACCGCCGAGGAGTTCGCCGAGCGGCTGCTCGGCCGCTCGACCGCCCGCGACGTCCTCGATCCCAAGAGCGGCGAGGTGCTGGTGGCCGCCGGTACGCTCCTGGACGAGGTCGATGTGCAGCGCATCGAGGAGGCGGGGGTCGATTCGGTGACGGTGCGCTCGGTGCTCACCTGCGAGAGCCGGGGCGGGGTCTGCGCCAAATGCTACAGCCGGGATCTGGCGCGTGGCACGCCCGTCAACATCGGCGAGGCGGTGGGGGTGATCGCCGCCCAGTCGATCGGCGAGCCGGGAACGCAGCTCACCATGCGCACCTTCCACATCGGCGGTGCCGCCCAGGCGGCCACCGAACAGTCCTCGATCGAGGCCCCCTCCGACGGGGTGGTGGAGATCGACAATCCGCGCCTGGTGACCGACAGCCAGGGTCGCACGGTGGTGCTGGGCCGCAACAGCGAGCTGGTGCTCAAGGACGAGATGGGCCGCGAGAAGCTGCGGCAGAAGCTGCCCAACGGGGCGCGGCTGCTGGTCGGGCCGGGGAGCGAGGTGCACCGTGGCGACGTGCTGGCCGAATGGGATCCGCACACCCTGCCGGTGATCACCGAGGCCGACGGCATCGCCGTCTTCGTCGACATGATCGAGGGCGTCTCCTACCGGGAGGTGGTCGACGAGACCACCGGCAAGGCCCGCAACGAGGTCATCGACTGGCGGCAGAGCGCACGCACGGCCAATCTGCGGCCCTCGATCCTGATCCGGGACGAGAAGGGCGACCCGATCATCCTGCCCTCGGGCAACGAGGCCCGCTACTACCTGCCGGTGGGGGCCATTCTCAATGTCGAGAACGGGGCCAAGGTGCATACCGGCGACGTGCTCGCGCGCCTTTCCAAGGAGGCCAGCAAGACCCGGGACATCACCGGCGGTCTGCCGCGGGTGGCGGAGCTGTTCGAGGCGCGGCGGCCCAAGGACCCGGCGGTGATCGCCGAGATCGAGGGGCGCATCGAATTCGGCAAGGACTACAAGAACAAGCGCCGCCTCAAGATCGTGCCGGCCGACGATCTGGCCGAGCCGATCGAGTACACCATCCCCAAGAACCGCCACGTGCTGGTGCAGGAGGGGGACCAGGTCAAGCCGGGCGATCTGATCGTCGACGGTGCGCCGGTGCCGCACGATATCCTGCGCATCCTCGGCATCGAGGCGCTGGCCCACTATCTGGTCACCGAGATCCAGGAGGTCTACCGGCTGCAGGGCGTGAAGATCAACGACAAGCATGTCGAGGTGATCGTCCGCCAGATGCTGCAGAAGGTGGAGGTGATGGATCCCGGCGACACCACCTTCCTGCTGGGCGAGCAGGTGGACAAGGTGGAGTTCGAGCGGGTCAACGCCCGCATGATCCGGGAGGGGCGGCGTCCGGCGCAGGCCTTCCCGGTATTGCAGGGCATCACCAAGGCCAGCCTGCAGACCCAGAGCTTCATCTCGGCGGCCTCCTTCCAGGAGACCACCCGGGTGCTGACCGATGCCGCCTTCGCCGGCAAGGTCGACCGGCTGCACGGTCTCAAGGAGAACGTCATCGTCGGCCGGCTCATCCCCGCCGGCACCGGGCGGGTGGTGCAGGAGCTCAAGCGGATGACCGCAGGCGATCCGCGCTTCGCGCCGCCGCGCGATCTGGAGGCCACCGAACTGCCCCTCAAGCTGACCGCCTGAGGGGCCGATCGAACCGGGGCGGACCCTTGCGGTTCGCCCCTTTTTCGCCGCCCGCGGGACTTGACGATGCCCATGGGCGGCAGTAGAAGCACGGCGCTTGTCTGTGGTGCTGGCGGTGACCCTCGCGGATCAGACGCAGCGCCGGGTTAGTGAGCAACGGGTCGAAACCTACTGACCGCAACCGGATCGAATCGGTGGCCGGTCAGGCTGTTTTCGTCTCCATCACCGGGTTTCCACGCAAGCGGGCAGATTTCGGGAAACGTTCGACATGCCGACGATCAACCAGCTCGTCCGACGCGGGCGCGAAAAGCCAGTGACCCGCAACAAGGTGCCGGCCCTGCAGGCCTGTCCGCAGAAGCGCGGGGTGTGCACGCGGGTCTACACGACCACCCCCAAGAAGCCCAACTCGGCGCTGCGGAAGGTGGCCCGCGTGCGGCTCACCAACGGCTACGAGGTGACGAGCTACATCCCCGGCGAGGGGCACAATCTGCAGGAACATTCGGTGGTGCTGATCCGCGGCGGGCGGGTCAAGGACCTGCCCGGTGTCCGCTACCACATCATCCGCGGCACCCTCGACACCCAGGGGGTGAGCGGGCGCAAGCAGAGCCGCTCCAAATATGGCGTGAAACGGCCGAAGTGAGCGAGGGGCGCTAGAACATGCGACGTCGTGCAGCCGAGAAGCGAGAGGTCACTCCCGACCCCAAGTTCCGGGACGTGGTGCTGGCCAAGTTCATCAACTGCATCATGGAGGACGGCAAGAAGTCCGTCGCCGAGAAGATCGTCTACGGTGCCCTCGACGAAATGAGCCGGCGGGCCGGCAAGGACCCGCTGCCGCTGTTCCTGGAGGCGGTGGAGAACGTCAAGCCGACCCTCGAGGTGCGCTCGCGCCGCGTCGGCGGCGCCACCTACCAGGTGCCGGTCGAGGTGCGTCCCGAACGCCGGCAGGCGCTGGCCATCCGCTGGCTGATCAACGCCGCCCGGGCGCGTTCGGAAAAGACCATGAAGGAGCGCCTCGCCCGCGAGCTCCTGGATGCCGCCCAGGGACGCGGCGCCGCCGTCAAGAAGCGCGAGGACACGCTCCGGATGGCCGAGGCCAACCGCGCCTTCGCCCATTATCGCTGGTGACCCGGCCAGAGAACGGATCAGGATAGACCCCATGCCCCGTCAGGTCCCCATCGAGCGCTACCGCAACATCGGCATCATGGCCCACATCGATGCCGGCAAGACCACCACGACCGAGCGCATCCTGTACTACACCGGAAAGACGTACAAGATCGGCGAGGTGCACGAGGGCACCGCGACGATGGACTGGATGGAGCAGGAGCAGGAGCGCGGCATCACCATCACCTCGGCCGCCACCACCACCTTCTGGCGCGACCATCGGATCAACATCATCGACACCCCGGGCCATGTCGATTTCACCATCGAGGTGGAGCGCTCGCTGCGGGTGCTGGACGGTGCGGTGGCGGTGTTCGACGCGGTGGCCGGGGTCGAGCCGCAGTCGGAAACGGTGTGGCGCCAGGCCGACAAATACGGCGTGCCGCGGATCTGCTTCGTCAACAAGATGGACCGCATCGGCGCCGATTTCGGCCGCTGTCTGGAGATGATCCGCGACCGGCTGGGCGCCAACGCCATGCCCATCAACATCCCGGTCGGGGGCGAGGCCGATTTCAAGGGGGTGGTCGACCTCGTCCGGAACAAGGCCATCATCTGGCACGAGGAGACCCTGGGGGCGAAGTTCTCCTGGACCGAGATCCCGGCCGAGCTGGCGGAGGCCGCGGCCGAAGCGCGTACCGCCCTGATCGAGGCGGCGGTGGATTTCGACGATGCGGCGATGGAGGCCTATCTGGAAGGCCAGGAGCCGGACGCCGAAACCCTGATGCGCTGCATCCGCAAGGGCACCGTGGCCGGCAGGCTGGTGCCGGTGCTGTGCGGATCGGCCTTCAAGAACAAGGGTGTACAGCCGCTTCTGGATGCGG
>JALSRW010000403.1 GCA_026984595.1 Alphaproteobacteria bacterium | reverse complement strand
CCGCCGCGGCGGCCCGGCTGGAAGGCTCCAAGGCCTTCGCCAAGGCCTTCTGTGCCCGCCACGGCATTCCCACCGCCTCCAGCCGTACCTTCCGGCGCAGCGAGGCCGAGGCCGCGCGCGCCCATGTGCGGGCCAGCCCCATGCCGCTCGTCGTCAAGGCGGACGGGCTCGCCGCCGGCAAGGGAGTGATCGTCGCCGAGACCGTCGAACAGGCCCTGGCCGCCCTCGAGGATGCCTTTACGGGCCGGTTCGGGGTGGCCGGCGAAACGGTGCTGATCGAGGAATATCTCGAAGGCGAGGAGGCGAGCTTCTTCGCCCTCTGCGACGGTGCGCACCTGCTGGAGATCGGCACCGCCCAGGACCACAAGCGGGCTTTCGACGGGGATCGCGGACCCAACACCGGCGGCATGGGTGCCTTTTCGCCCGCCCCGGTCCTGGACGCGGCCACCAACGCCCGGGTGATGGAGGAGATCGTGCAGCCCACCATCCGCGGCATGGCCGAGGAGAGAACGCCGTTTCGCGGCATTCTCTACGCCGGACTGATGCTCACCGAAGAGGGGCCGAAGCTGCTCGAATACAATGTCCGCTTCGGCGATCCCGAGGCGCAGGTCATCCTGCCCCGTCTCGCCAGCGACTTCGCCAGCCTGGTGTGCGCCGCCGCCGAGGGCGGGCTCGGCGGCGTGGAGATCGCATGGCGGCCGCTCCATGCCCTCACCGTGGTGATGGCCAGCCGCGGCTATCCCGGGGAGTATGTCCGGGGCACCGAGATCCGCGGTCTCGACGCCCTTGCCGGGGAGGAAAACCTGATCATCTTCCATGCCGGAACCAGACGGGAAGATGGCCGTCTGCTGGCCGTCGGCGGCCGGGTGCTGAACGTCACCGGGCTCGGATCGAGCCTCGCCGAGGCGCGCGAGCGGGCCTATGCGGCGATCGCGCGGATCGACTGGCCGGAGGGCTTCTTCCGCCGCGACATCGGGCTCGGGGCGCCGGGCTAGGGTCCGTTCGCCGCGCCCGCGCGACGATCTGGGCCGTCGGGGTTGCAGGCGACGGACCGGTCCTTATGATGCCCGGGCCTTTTGTACGTTTCCCCCTTCGATGGAATTCTGCCGATGCACGCTGCACGCATGCTGCCGCCTGTCGAACATCTCTGGCCGCGTGGTAGGGGCCGGACGAAGATTCTGCGCGCCCTCGTTCTGGTGCTCACGGGAACCCTGCTGCTGACCCTCTCGGCCAAGGTCCAGGTGCCCTTCTGGCCGGTGCCGATGACCCTGCAGACCGCGGCACTGTTCCTGATCGGGCTGGCCTACGGGCGCAAGCTGGCGCTGGCCACGGTGGCCCTCTATCTCCTGGAGGGGATCTCCGGACTGCCGGTGTTTGCCGGCACGCCGGAGCGCGGCCTGGGACTGGCCTATGTGCTGGGGCCGACCGGCGGCTATCTCCTGGGCTTCCTGCTGGCCGCGGCCATCGCCGGCTGGGCGGCCGAGCGTCGCCTGGACACGGTCGGTCTGCTGCTCGCCCTGCTGGCGGCGACGCTGGCCGTGTACCTGCCCGGGGTCGCCTGGCTCACCGGCTTCATCGGCCTCGAAGAAGCCCTCGCCTTCGGCGCCGCTCCCTTCCTTCTGGGCGACCTGGTCAAGCTGCTGCTGGTGCTGGCGGTGGCCCGGCTGGCGTTTCCGGCGCTTTCCGGAAACCGGAACGACACAGCCGCATGAGCCGGATCCTCCCCGCCGATGCGCGCGGCATCCGTGCCGCGGCACGAGCCCTCGCCGAAGGGCGTCTGGTCGCCTTTCCCACCGAGACGGTGTACGGGCTCGGGGCGATCGTCACCGACGACCGGGCGATCGCCCGCATCTTCCTCGCCAAGCGGCGGCCGCATCACAATCCGCTCATCGCCCATGCCGCCGACCGTTCCATGGCCGCCGGTTTCGCATGGCTGGACGAGCGCGCCGAGCGGCTCGCCGAGGCCTTCTGGCCCGGGCCGCTCACGCTGGTGCTGCCGCTCAAGAACGGAGTGCCGGTGTCGCCGATGGTCACCGCCGGCCTGTCGACCGTCGGTGTGCGCGTTCCCGCCCATCCGGTGGCCCGGCGGCTCGTGGAGGAGACCGGCCTGCCGGTGGCGGCACCCAGCGCCAATCGCTCGGGTCGGGTGAGCCCGACCACCGCCGCGCATGTTGCCCGCGATCTCGGCGAGACGGTCGATTGGATCCTCGATGCCGGTCCCTGCAGCGTCGGTGTGGAGAGCACCATCGTCGATCTCTCCGAGCCCGAGCGCGCCCGCCTGCTGCGCCCGGGCGGCATCCCGCGGGAACGCATCGAGGCCCTGATCGGCCCGCTCGAAGGCGCCGCATCGGGCGGTCCGGTGCGCTCGCCCGGTCTCCTCGGCCGCCACTACGCGCCGCGCCGGCCGCTCCGGCTCGAGGCGCAGCGGGTGGCCGGCGACGAGGCCCTCCTCGCCTTCGGTCCCGAGCCCCTGGCCGGTGCCCGGGTTACCCTCAATCTCAGCCCACGCGGCGATCTCGTCGAGGCGGCGGCCAATCTCTTCGCCATGCTGCGGCGGCTCGACGAGGCCGATGTACGGGCGATCGCGGTCATGCCGATCCCGCGCGAAGGGCTGGGCGAAGCCATCAACGATCGGCTGCGGCGCGCGGCCCTGCCCGCCGAACCGGTCGCCTGACCGGGGCCGCCGAGGCGGCCGCACCGATCGCGCGAGAAGGGGAGACGCCATGGACATCGAGCGCTTCCGGCAGCATGCGCAGGAGGCCGTCGAGCGCATGGCGGCCTATCTGGAAGGCATCGAGGAGCAGCCGGTGCGCTCCCGCACCCGCCCCGGGCAGATCGCCGCCGCACTGCCGGAGGCGGCTCCCGAGGAAGGCGAGCCGATGGAGGCGATCTTCGCCGATCTCGACAGGATCGTCCTTCCCGGCCTGACCCACTGGCAGCATCCGCGTTTCCTGGCCTATTTTCCGGCCAATTCGAGCCCACCCTCGGTACTCGCCGAGATGCTGACGGCGGCCTATGCCGTCAATGCCATGCTCTGGCAGACGAGCCCGGCGGCCACCGAAATGGAGACCACCGTCCTCGACTGGCTGCGCCGGGCGATCGGCCTGCCGCAGGGCTTCACCGGCGTGATCCAGGGAACCGCCTCGGAAGCGACCCTGTGTGCGCTGCTCACGGCCCGGGAACGCGCCCTCGGCTGGCAGGGCAACGAAGCGGGCCTGTTCGGGCAGCCGCCGCTCGCCGTCTATGCCAGCGCCGAGGCCCATTCCTCGGTGGAAAAGGGGGTGATGATCGCCGGCTTCGGCCGCAGGCATCTCCGCCCGATCGCCACCGACGATGCCTTCGCCATGCGCCCCGAGGCCCTGGAGGAGGCGATCCGCGCCGATCTCGAAGCCGGGATCCGTCCCTGCTGCGTGATCGCCACCCTGGGCACCACCGGCGTCGGCGCCAGTGATCCGCTGGAGCCCATCGGCGAGATCTGCGCCCGTCACGGCGTCTTCCTGCATGTCGATGCGGCCTGGGCCGGGAGCGCGCTGCTGCTGCCGGAATGGCGGCATCTGGCGGCGGGCGTGGAGCGGGCCGACAGCTTCGTCTTCAACCCCCACAAATGGCTGCTGACCAACTTCGACTGCTCGGCGCATTTCCTGCGGCGTCCGGAGGATCTCACCCGCACCCTCTCGATCCTCCCGGCATATCTGCAGAGCCGCGAAACCGGGCAGGTGATCGACTACCGCGACTGGGGCATCCCCCTCGGCCGCCGCTTCCGTGCCCTCAAGCTCTGGTTCGTGCTGCGCTCTTACGGGCTCGAGGGGCTTCGGGCGATGCTGCGCCGCCATATCGATCTCGCCGCCGAGTTCGCCGGCTGGATCCGGGAGACCGCCGATTTCGAGCTCGTCACCGGTCCCAACCTGGCGCTCGTGACCTTCCGCTACCGGCCCGGCGGGACGGCCGAAGGGAAAGCGCTCGATGCGCTCAACGAAAGGCTCCTGCATGCCGTCAACGAGGATGGCCGGACCTATCTGACACCGACCCGGGTGCGGGAGCGTTACGTGCTCCGCGCCTCCATCGGCCAGAGGCGCACCGAGCGGCATCATGTGGCGGAGGCCTGGCAGGCGATCACGGGGATCGCCCGCGGGCTCTAGCCTTCCGCCGGGCGACCGAGTCTGCGGGCCAGCGCGGCGATGTGTTCCGGACCGATGCCGCAGCAGCCGCCGACGATCTCCACCCCCTGCTCGACCCAACCGGCGCCGACCTCGGCGAAGTCTTCGGGTGCCGTCTCGGCGAACCGCCAATGCGGGGCCTCGAAATACCCGGATTCGGGATAGACCATGATCGGTCCCGGCCAGCGCTGCCGCAGGATCGGCAGGGCGGCATCGCAGTCCTCGATGCTGCTGTGCATGACACCCAGCACGGCGATCGGCCGAGCCGTGTAGAAATCGAGCAGCTCTTCGAGAGCCAGCGGCGCGCGGTAGCTCGTTACCCGCCCCTCCTCGTCGCGGGCGACACTGAGCCCGAGCCAGACGGGAAGACCGGTCGAGAGCGCCGCTTCGAGGGCAGCCGGTCCGCGGTCGAGATCAGCGATCATTTCGAGAACGATCAGATCGGCGCCGGCCTCGGCGAGCGCCTCCGCCACTTGACGAGAATTGGCCGCTTCCTCCTCGAGGGAAAGCGCGAAAGCCGGATCCTGACGATCGGTGCCCGGGATCACCGGTCGCGCGGTGGAAAGCGACCCGGCGACGGCGACCGGGCGCCCGCGAGCCGCACGGGCCACCGCTTCCCGTGCCAGCCGCACCGCGATGCGGCAGCCTTCCGCCGCCCTGCCCCCACATCCCACCGGCTCCAGCATGTGTCGGGAGGATGCGAAGCTGTTGGCGATCACGAGATCGGCCCCGGCGTTGAGGTACGCCTCGTGGACCTCCCGCACCGTCGCGGGATGCGTGAAATTGGCGAGGCCGCACCAGGCGCCTTCGACCATCGGCACGCCGCGCCGTTCGAGTTCGGTCCCGGTGCCGCCGTCGAGCAGGATGGTCTCGCCGCGGGCCAGACGCTCCTCGAGAGCCTCGATCGAGCCGGCCATGCCCTTCTCCTCCGCCGGATTGTTGACAGGTGGCGACTGTAGGGCGTCTAGTCCGGGCGAGGCAATCGGTCGGGGGAGGAGCGTATGGCCGATGCAGCGGTCGGGGACGGCCGCATGCTCGATGTGCGGATCTGGCGGGGGCGGGAGCAGGGCGAACTCGTTCCCTACCGGGTTCCGGCGAGGGCCAATCAGACGGTTCTCGACGTCGTCAGCTGGGTGCAGCGCCACCTCGCACCGGATCTCGCCTACCGCTTCGCCTGCCGGGTCGGCGTCTGCGGCTCCTGCGCGATGACCGTCAACGGCCGCCCGCGCTGGACCTGCCGCACCCATGTCGGCCGGCTCGCCGGCGAAGGTCCGCTGGTCATCGAACCCCTGCGCAATCTCCCGCGCATCCGCGATCTGGTCTGCGATCTCGACCCCTTCCTCGAGCGCTGGCAGCGCGCCGGCGGGCGCTTCGTGGCGACCTCGACGCGCCGCGACCCGCTACCGCGGATCACGCCCGACAGCAGATCGCGACGGGCCGTGGATGCCGGCATCGAATGCATCAACTGCGCCGTCTGCCACGCCGCCTGCGATGTCGTCGCCTGGCGCCCGGAATACCTCGGTCCCGCACCGCTCAACCGCGCCTGGACGCTGGTCAACGACATTCGCCACGGGGCTCGCGAGGAGACCCTCGATCGGGTGGGCGGCGATGCCGGATGTCACGCCTGCCACAGCCAGACGAGCTGTAGCGAGTTCTGTCCGGTGGGAATCGCGCCCACCGCCGCCATCGCCGGGCTCAAACGCAGCCTGCTGCGGCGCCTGCTGGGGAGAGGAGCGCCATGAACGGCGGCCTGCTCTTCCTGTTGCAGCGGGCGACGGCCCTGCTCCTGGCTCCGCTCGTGGTGGTGCATCTGGGGCTCATCCTCTACGCCACGCAGGGTGGGCTTTCCGCCGCCGAGATCCTGGCCCGCACCCGCGGCAGCCTGTTGTGGGGCGGCTTCTACGGGCTGTTCGTGCTGGCGGTGGCCGTCCACGGCGCCATCGGGCTGCGTGCGATCTTAGGCGAATGGACGCGGCTGCGCGGCAGGACCCTCGAAGCTGTCACCCTGGCCGTCGCATTCCTGCTCCTGGCCCTCGGTTTTCGCGCGGTACGGGCGGTGGTGGGAGTACCATGAGAGCCGCACATCGTCACCATCCGGGCTATCTCGCCTTTCTCGCCCACCGGCTGAGCGGCCTCGCCCTGGCCCTCTTCCTGCCGTTCCACTTCCTGTTCCTCGGCACCGCCATCGAAGGCGAGGCGGCGCTCGAGGGGGCGCTGGCCTGGACCGCCAACCCCTTGGCGAAGCTCGCGGAATGGGGACTGGTCACCCTCCTGGCCCTGCATCTCGCCCTCGGCCTTCGGGTGCTGGCCATCGAGTTCCTGCCCTGGCGCGGCCCCTTGCGCCTCTGGGTCGGCCTCGGTGGCGGCGCGGCGCTGGCCACGGGCCTCCTGTTCCTAGCAGCTTCGGCGCGCTGAGATGCAGCCCGAGCGCCTCGATACCGACATTCTGGTGCTGGGAGCCGGCGGTGCCGGTCTGTTCGCGGCCCTCCATGCGCGAAAGGCCGCCCCCGAGCTCGAGGTGACGATCGCCGTCAAGGGGCTGATGGGCAAATGCGGCTGCACCCGCATGGTCCAGGGCGGCTACAATGTGGCGCTGGCGCCCGAGGACTCCCTGGAACGCCATTTCATGGACACCATCGTCGGTGGCAAGTGGCTGCCGCGCCAGGATCTGGCCTGGCGGCTGGTGGAAGGGGCGGTGGAGCGCATCCACGAGCTGGAAAACGAGGTCGGCTGCTTCTTCGACCGCCGCCCCGACGGCACCCTCGATTTCAAGGCCTTCGCCGGCCAGAGCTTCGATCGCACGGTCCACAAGGGCGATCTGACCGGCATCGAGATCATCAACCGCCTGATGGAGCAGGTGCGGGCAGCCGGGGTGCGCCGGCTCGAGGAGCATCGTGCGGTGGCGCTGGTTCCGGCCGGCGACGGCTCCGGCATCGCCGGGGCGCTGATGATCGACATGCGCGAGGGGATCTACCGCCTGGTGCGCGCCCGGGCGGTGCTGTTGGCGGCGGGCGGCGGCCCGACCATGTATCTCTACCACACCCCCTCCGGCGACAAGAGCTGCGACGGGATGGCGATGGCGCTTCGGGCCGGTCTTCCCCTGCGCGACATGGAGATGGTGCAGTTCCACCCCACCGGCCTGCTCGCCGGAGCCGACACACGGATGACCGGCACCGTGCTCGAGGAAGGGCTCCGGGGCGCCGGCGGCTGGCTCCTGAACGGCGCCGAGGAGCGCTTCATGCTGCAATGGGATCCGGCCGGCGAACGCGCCACCCGCGATGTCGTGGCGCGGGCCATCTACGCCGAAATGCGGGCCGGCCGTACTTCGCCCATGGGCGGCGTGTTCCTGCAGATGGGCCATCTCGGCGCCGACACCGTGGCCCGGCGCTTTCCGGGCATGGTCAAACGCTGCGCCGACTGCGGCTTCGATCTCGCCGGCGGGCGGGTCGAGGTGGTGCCCACCGCCCATTACATGATGGGCGGAGTGGAATTCGAGCCCGACGGTCGTACCGAGCTGCCGGGCCTGTTCGCCGCCGGCGAGGATTGCGGCGGCGTGCACGGGGCCAACCGGCTGGGCGGCAACGGCGTCGCCGAATCGACCGTATTCGGCGGCATCGCCGGCGACAGCATGGCCGCCTTCGTCCGCCGCGAAGGGGTGCTGCGGGATCCCGATTCCACCTCCATCGAGGCCGCCATCGCCCGCTGCGAGCGGCCCTTCGCCCGCCCCGCCGGAGGTCTCAACGATCTGCGCGAGCGGCTGTGGCGCGTGATGTGGGAGGATGTCGGCATCATCCGCGATGCGAACGGGCTGACCCGCGCCATCGCCGCCCTCGACGGGCTGGCGGAGGAGCTCCGGGATCTCGGCCTTGCCGATGGAGAGCGCCGCTTCAATCTCACCTGGCAAGATTGGCTCAATCTCGACAGCCAGATCACGGTCAGCCGGGGGATCGCCCGGGCGGCGCTGGCCCGGGAGGAATCCCGCGGTGCCCATTACCGGGAGGACTTCCCGGAGACCGGCGATCTGGCGGCGAGCCGCTATACCCGGCTGCGGCAGATGGATGGCGAGCTGCTGCTGGAGACCGTGCCCGTGGATTTTTCCATCGTCCGGCCGGGCCGGTCGCTGATCGAAGACGATGCCGGCGCACCGCCGGCGGCGGAGGCGAAGCCATGATCGAGCAGGCGAGGATCGAGGAGACCGCCCGCGAGCTGATGGCCCGGGCCGCCATCGACATCCCCGAGGACTATCTTTCCGGGGTGCGGGCGATGATCGATCGCGAGAAGGGCGAGCTTTCGGCCTTCGTCCTCGAGGCCATGCTGGAGAACTGGCGGGCGGCGAGCGCCGACCGTCGGCCGATGTGCGCCGATACCGGCCTGCCCCGCTACTATGTGAAGATCGGCAACGAGGCCCGCATCGAAGGCGGCATGGTGGCCCTCGAGGAGGCGCTGCGAAAAGCCACCGCCGCCGCCACCCACGATATTCCCCTCCGGCCCAACCGCGTGCATCCGCTGTGGCGTACCGACCACGACAACAATGTCGGCATCTTCGCTCCGGAAATCGACTGGAGCTTCGAGCCCGGTGCCGATTGGATCGACATCACCACCGTGCACAAGGGCGGGCTGTTCGGTACCGACTGGCGGATGCTGTTCCCCGGCGACGGCATCGACGGTATCAGGCGTTTCTATCTGGATACCCTCATCGCCTTCGGCCGGCGCGGGCTCGCCTGTCAGCCGGCGATCGTCGGCGTCGGCGTCGGCGGCTCCAAGGACGCCTGCATGGTGCTGGGCAAACAGGCGGCCTGTCTGCGCATCGTCGGTGACCGCCATCCCGACCCGAAGGTGGCCGCATTGGAGAGGGAGCTCATGGAACTCGGCAACCGCATAGGCATGGGTGCCATGGGCTTTTCCGGCTCGTCGATGGTCGTCGATTGCCACATCGAGGTGGCCTACACCCATACCGGCGGCATGCCCATGAGCGTGCACTGCTTCTGCCTCTCCTCGCGGCGCGCCACCGCCCGCATCCATGCCGACGGTTCGGTCGACTTCCGCACCGATCCGGCCTGGTTCACCCCCTATCTGCGCAGGGAGACCGTCGCATGGTCACCGCAACCGGAAACCTCCGACAGCTCCGCCTGAAGGCTCCGGCGAGCCCGGAGGACCTGGCCGAGCTGCGCATCGGCGATGTCGTCTACCTGGATGGCGTGATCTACACCGGCCGCGAGGGCGTCTACCGCCGGGCGGTGGAGGAGGGGGTGCCCCTGCCCGTCGATCTGCCAGCGGTGAGCAATGTCAATTTCCACTGTTCGCCCGCCGCTTCCCGCGGACCCGACGGCAGCTACCGGATCGGTGCCGTCACCGCCACCGCCAGCTTCCGCTTCGCCAAATGGATGGAACGCTGGTTCGCCATTTCCGGTGCCCGGGTGATCATCGGCAAGGGCGGGATGAGCGGCGAGGAATACCGCCGCCTCTTTCGTCCTGCCGGGGCCGTCTATCTCACCACCGTGGGCTACGGCACCGGTGCATTGCTCGGCCGCGGCGTCCGGCGCGTCCGGTCCGTGCACTGGCTGGAGGAGCTCGGGATCGCCCAGGCTCTCTGGGTGCTGGAAGTCGAGAAGTTCGGCCCCCTGCTGGTGGACGGCGATCTCGCGGGCAACAGCCTGTTCGAGCGGGAGAATGCGAAACTCGCCGAACGGCTGCGCTCGGTCTACGAGGGGCTGCGCGAGCCGGCCCTCAAGCGCTATGGCGAGACCACCGATCGCGGCGACGAGGTGGTCTGACGGGGAGGCGGCGATGCGCGAGGATCTGGCCGATCTGGTGGAGGCCCGTTTCGGCGAGCGTTTCGCCTTTCCCGAACCGGAGGCGGGCACGGCCACCCTGGCCCGCCTGCTGGGGCGGGCGAGCTGCCGCGAATTCCGGTCGGATCCCGTCGATCGCGGTCTCCTGCGGCTCCTCTGCGCCGCCGCCCTCTCCGCTCCCAGCAAGAGCGATCTGCAGCAGGCGGACATTCTGGAAGTCAGCGATCCGCTGCTGCGAACCGCCATCGCCGATCTGGTGCCGGGCATGCCCTGGGTGCACGAGGCTCCGGCCTTTCTGGTGTTCCTCGCCAACAACCGCCGCCAG
>JALSRW010000402.1 GCA_026984595.1 Alphaproteobacteria bacterium | reverse complement strand
CGATACCCGACAACCACAGGATCAGGGAGCATCCGCCATGCCGCAGGTCACCATGTCCACCAAGCTCGCCGCCGATCCCACCGAACTGTGGAAGGCGATCGGGGGGTTCGCCCAGATCGCCGACTGGCATCCGGCCATCGAGCGGGCCGATATCGAGGGCGAGGAAGGCAAGAAGGGCACCATCCGGCGGCTGCATCTGGTGGGTGGCGGCGAGATCGTCGAGCGGCTCGAGGAGATCAGCCCGACCGAGCGGGTCTACCGCTATACCATCCAGCAGGGGCCTCTGCCCGTCGCCTCCTACGAGGCCGAGATCCGGGTCAAGGACAACGGCGACGGCACCAGCACCGTCGAATGGTCGAGCAGCTTCGAGGCCGAGGGCGTGCCCGAGCAGGAAGCGGTCGACATCATCCAGGGCATCTACAAGGCCGGCCTCGAGAATCTCGCCAAGTTGTACGGCCTGAAACGCTGAGGAGAGCGGCGCGTCGGGGAAACGCCGCCGTGTCCGCGACCCGTCTGGAGCCCGGCCATCTGCGCCTGAACACGCTTTTGGGCTGGCTGGCGGCACCGCCGGTGGAACTCGTGCTCGATCCCGCCTTCCTTCCCGGGATCGAGGCGGCGGCGGAACTCGTCGCGAAGCGGGCGCGGGACCAGGATCCGATCTACGGCGTCAACACCGGTTTCGGCAAGCTTGCACGCCTGCGCATTCCGCCGGGCGATGTGCGCGAGCTGCAGAAGCGGCTCGTGCTCTCGCATATGTGCGGGGTCGGCGCGCCGCTGTCCGAGGAGGTGGTGCGCTGCGTGCTGGTGCTCAAGGCGGCGAGCCTCGGTCTCGGCCATTCCGGGGTGCGGCCGGAGATCGTAACCGCCCTCCTGCGGCTGCTGGCGGCCGATTGCCTGCCCGTCGTTCCCTCCCAGGGCTCGGTCGGAGCTTCCGGCGATCTGGCGCCGCTCGCCCATCTCGTCGGCTGTCTGCTGGGGGTGGGCCGGGCGCGGCTCGCGGGTGTCGAGCTGGAGGCGGGCGAGGCGCTGGCGCGGATCGGCATGGAGCCGCTGGTGCTGGAAGCCAAGGAGGGGCTGGCGCTCCTGAACGGCACCCAGGTCTCGACGGCGCTCGCCATCACCGCCTGGGGCAGGGCGCGAAACCTGTTCGACGCAGCGCTGGTGGCCGGGGCGATGAGCGTCGATGCGGCGCTCGGCAGCGACGTGCCCTTCGATCCGCGCCTCAACCGGCTGCGCAACCAGCCGGGCCAGGTGGAGGTGGCGGCGCGTCTGGCCGAGCTTCTCGAGGGCAGCGGCATCCGCAATTCCCACAAGGATTGCGACCGCGTCCAGGATCCCTACTGCCTGCGCTGCCAGCCGCAGGTGATGGGGGCGGCATGGGATCTGCTGCTGGACGCGGCCATGACTCTCGAACGCGAGGCCAACGGGGTGTCCGACAATCCGCTGGTATTCGCCGAGGAGGGCGAGATCCTCTCGGGCGGCAATTTCCACGCCGAGCCGGTGGCCTTCGCCGCCGACCGCATGGCCATGGCCCTGGCCGAGATCGGCAATCTCTGCGAGCGCCGGGTGGCGATGCTCACCGACGGCACCGTCAGCAACCTGCCACCCTTCCTGGCCGCCGATCCGGGCCTCGATTCGGGCTTCATGCTGGCCCAGGTGACGGCCGCGGCACTGGCCAGCGAGAACAAGCATCTGGCGAATCCGGTCTCGACCGACACCATTCCCACCTCCGGCAACCAGGAGGATCATGTCAGCATGGCGACCTATGCCGCCCGGCGCCTCCATGCCATGTGCGACAATCTCGCCCGCATCCTCGCCATCGAACTGCTGGCCGCCGCCCAGGGCATCGAGTATCGGCGGCCCCTGCGCTCCAGCGAGCCCCTGGAAGCGGTGCATGCGCGGCTGCGGGCGGAGTTTCCGCCGCTCACCCGGGACCGGCCGCTGGGTCCCGAGATCGAGGCACTGGGGCGGCGGCTCTGCAGCGGCTGGCTCGTCGCCGCAGCGCCGGGTCAGCGGCCGAACAGATCGACCGCATAGCGTTCCACCGCCGGCGGCTCGCCGATCAATCCGCGCTTTTGCAGAAAGGCGGCGAAACGCCGGTAGCGCCCGACATCGAGGGCGGCGGGGCGGAGCGCGAAGCGGGGCAGGGTGTCGCGCCAGGCGCGGGCGTTGAGCTCGTCGTCGAGCTCGGCG
>JALSRW010000401.1 GCA_026984595.1 Alphaproteobacteria bacterium | reverse complement strand
GATGGTTCTCGGCCTCGATGCCGCCGGCGAGGTGCTGGAATGCGATCCCGAAAGCAATTTCCGGCCCGGCCAGCACGTCGTCCTCTACCCTGCACTTCTGTGCGGCCGCTGCCGCTTCTGTCGCCGCGGCGACCATCCCCTGTGCGAGCGCGTGCGCTACTATGGCGAGCACCGCGATGGGGTGTTCGCCGAGCGGATCTCCGCACCCGCCGAGAATCTGTTTCCGCTGCCCGAGCATACCGACCTCGCGCGGGCGGCCTGCCTGCCGACGGCATATCTGACCGCCTTTCGCATGCTGTTCGGAAAACAGCCCCTGCGTCCCGGCGAGACGGTGCTGATCCAGGGCGGAGGCGGCGGGGTGGCGATCGCTTCGCTGCAGCTCGCGCGGCTCGCCGGGGCACGCACCATCCTGGTTTCCCGCCGCCCGGAGGCCCGCGAGCGCGCCCTCGAGCTCGGCGCCGACGCGGTGCTCGATCCCGGCGAACCCGAGCTGTGGCGGGCGGTGGTGGATCTCACCGACCGGCAGGGGGCCGACATGGTGATCGAGAATGTGGGTGCCGCGACCTGGGGGCAGTCGCTGCGTTCGGTGCGCCGCGGCGGCCGCGTCGTCACCTGCGGTGCGACCACCGGCGGCATGCCGCCGGCCGAGCTGCAGCGCCTGTTCATTCGCCAGATCGCCGTGTTCGGCTCGACCCTGGGCTCCATGGAGGAGTTCCGCGAACTGCTGGAGCTGTTCCTCCGCGGCCGGCTCGTACCGGTGATCGACCGCGTAATGCCCTTCGGCCGCGCGGTGGAGGCGCTGGATCATCTCGAAGCCGCCCGTCAGGTGGGCAAGATCGTGCTGGACATGACGCAGGCCTGAGCCCGGGCTTGCCGCCGCGGCCATCGGCGGCTTGTACCGGACGCCCGATTCTGCTCGACATCGCAGGAACCGCGGCCGACAGGGGGAGAGCATCATGTCGAGTCTGTTCTGGCTGGAGGGGCGGATCGCCCTGGTCACCGGCGCATCGCGCGGTCTCGGCTTCGCCATCGCCGAGGCGCTGGCGGCCCACGGCGCGCATGTGGTCCTCAATTCGCGCAACGATCATCTGCTGCGCGAAGCCACCGAGAAGCTCACCGGCATGGGCTATCATGCCGAGGCCCTGCCCTTCGACGTCACCGACGCCGATGCCGCGGTCGATGCCATCGAACGCATCCGCGAGGTGCACGGTCGGCTCGACATCCTCGTCAACAATGCCGGCATCCAGCTCCGCAAGCCGCTGCTGGAATGGACCGATGCGGAGTTCGAGAAGGTGCTGTCGGCCAATCTCGTCGCCTGCTTCCGCCTCGCCCGGGAAGCGGCGAGGCTGATGCTGGAGCAGGGTTCGGGGCGGATCATCAATGTCGGTTCGGTGACCGGCTTTCTCGCCCGCGGCAGCATCCATGCCTATGTCGCCGCCAAGACCGGGCTGCACGGTCTGACCCGATCGCTGGCCGCCGAGCTCGGCCCCGAGGGGGTGCTGGTCAACGGCATCGCCCCCGGCTTCTTCGCCACCGACATGAACAAGGCACTGCTGGAGAATGCCGAGTTCACCGACTGGGTGCAGAAGCGCACGCCGCTGGGGCGCTGGGGCGCCAATCACGAGCTCGGCGGAGCGGCGGTCTATCTGGCTTCCGATGCCGCGAGCTATGTCAACGGCCACATCCTGGTGGTCGATGGCGGGCTCGGCGCCACCATGTAGCGCCTCGCCCCGACCGCGGCGCCGCGCCTAGAGGGTCTTGTGGGTGCCGTCGCAGAAGGGCGGGGTCTTCGTCCGCTTGCAGCCGCAGAGATAGGCCTTGCCCGATTTCTCCGCCTCGAACACGAGCGGCCTGAGGTCGGTCTGCTTGTGGCTGCCGTCACAGAAGGGCTGTTTGCTGCTCAGCCCGCACCGGCACCAGGCGTATTTCCTGCCGGCCTCCAACTCGACGGCGAACGGTGCCTTCTGCGCGATCACGGGTTCGGTCATCCTGCCTTCTCCGGTCGGGGTGGAAACGGCTGCCGCGACCTCTGCCGGGCCGCGCACGGCCCTGATCTATGGATTGCCGCGCGCCGCGTAAAGGATCTCCGCCGGGCGCCGCCAGCCACCCTCGCGTGCCGACAGCCGGATCGCCTCGATCACCGCCTGCACCGCCGCCGCCTCGGGGAAATCGGGTGCGAAGGGCGGACCGCCGG
>JALSRW010000400.1 GCA_026984595.1 Alphaproteobacteria bacterium | reverse complement strand
GGCCGCGCGGAGCTCGGGACGGGAGAACCAGTCCTTGCGGTACACCCAGGCCAGCGCATCGCCCATCGCCGGCAGCGCCCAGTAGTTCGGCGTACCCTTCGGCCAGGTAGAATAATTGTATACCGTCGCCGGCAGGAAGTCGTTGATGTCGATCCCTTCCTTGTCGAAGAAATCGTTGAGCTTGACATAGTGTCCGTTCTCGGCGGCGAGACCCAGCCACTGGCTGTCGCCGATCATCAGATCACAGAGCTTGCCCTGAGAATTGAGCTCGTTGAGGAAGCGGTCGGCGAAACTCGTCCAGGGAACGAACTCGTAATTCATGGCGATGCCGGTTTCGGCGGTGAAGTCCTTGGACAGCTCGGTCAGCGCGTTGGCCGGATCCCAGGCCGCCCAGCACAGCGTGAGCGACTTTTCCTGCGCCCGGGCCACGCCGGTGGCCAGAACCAGGGAAAGGGCCATGGTGGTCAGAAAGGTTCGTCGCATGTTTAGCCTCCTTCGGTTGGACCATGCGCCCCGTTCCGTACGCGGCTGGCCGCGTCGGAAGTTTAGTTGAGTTTAGTACATTATGCGTCCGTCCACGAGCCTGTCAAGCGAACAGGTCGGCGCCCATCGCTACGAATATCGATCCTATCGGACAACGATGCGCGCCGTTACAGGCCGGGCAGCCCCGGCTGGATCCAGGAGACGAGCTCCCCGATCTGCCGCTCGTCTCGATTGTCCCCGAACGCCGGCATGTCGGTGCCGGAGGGCTCGCCCCCAGGGCGATGGCCCGGAACAGGAACGCGTCCCACCGGCCGAAGCGAGTGCGCGCGAGGGCCCGGAGATCGGCCGGCGGCGGCACCCGCTCCCTCCCCGCCCCGCCGCCGCCCCGCCCTCGGGCGCCATGGCAGGCCGCACAGTTCTCGCGGTACAGCTCCATGGTCTCCCGCTGGAGGGCCGCGCTCCAGCGGACGGGATTACGCATCATCGCACAAGGAGCCGGAACGCATGGCCATGCGATGGCGCGCCATGCTGCCGGCCATGCGCCCCATCATGCCTCCCCGCATCATACCCGCTGTGGCTGCGGCCCCGCCATTCGGACGTGCACGCGATCGGTCGCCGATCCGGGCACGAGCGCCAGCACCAGCACCCCCGAGCACAGAGCGCCGCACCGGGCGATCGCCGTTTTCCGCATGTCCGTGGCTCCCGCCAGGCGAACCCGGCCCCTTCCCGGCGACGGGCCTCATCTGCCGGCCATATGCCCTGTCGGCGGCGGAACCCCGTAGCGCATCCGCGGGTTCGCTCAGCGGCCGTCGGCAGGCTCCACCCAACCGCGCGCCTCCATTTCCCGCATCATCCGAGTGGCGGCATCGAGAAGCGGCCGCAGAAAGCGACGGGCCGCAGCGAGGGCGTCGGCCAGCAACGCAGGATCCTCGAGATAGTCGTGCACCAGTTGGTTGCGCAGGCGCCGGGCCTCCATCCAGGCATCGGCGGAATCGATCCATCCGAACCGTTCGGCACGATCCAGGTTCTCCAGCGCCGGGCCGGGCGTCTCCCCCATCGCCCGGAGCAATGCCGGCAGGAGACGTCCGCCGAGGGTGTCCTGGAGTCGCCCGAAGCGGGCCGCGAAGGCATCGATCCGCTCGGCCAGCTCGGGCTCGTCCTCGAGACGGGCGAGCCGATCCGGCGAAAGATTCTCGGCGAACAGACGTCGCGCGGTATCCGAAAGGTGCCGCACTTCCCGACGGATCACCCGGGCGAGATGGCGAAGCCGTTCCCGTTCGGCGGGAGTCAAAGCCGTTTCCCTTCGCGCCGGGCATGCTCGTGGACCGGAAGCCGGCGGAGATTGGGAGCATCCAGCAGCACGTCCACCCGTCTGCCGCCGAGTGCCCGAGAGATGCGCGCCGCCAGCCGTGCCGTCAGTTCGGCCGGTCGTTCCACCGCATGCGGCAGCACCAGGAGGAGATCGACATCACCCCCGCGGGCGCGATCGTCGAGCCGCGAGCCGAAGAGATACACCTCGGCCTCCGCGCTGGCGATCTCCCCCACGAGCTCGCGGATCCGTTTCACGTTTTCCGGTGTGAGGCGCATCGAAGGCGCTCCGTCCGTTCCGCCTGATCCATGTCACGTCGAGGGAACGCCTGTCCAGTGTGGAGCCGCGCCGAGAGCGTGCTTTCCCGTAGCAGCCGCGTCGGAGACCGCGGTCGTGCACCATCGGCTCCACCCGGAGGATGCCCACGGTCGCCGACGCACGGATCTTCTCCCGCCTCAGTCGCCGATCGGTCGGGGGCCGACATCCTCGGAGAGCGCGAGCAACGAGGTACGGATGCGGCGCAGGCATTCCTTCACACGCTCGGGCCGCTTGCGCGCCGCACCCGCCGCCAACACGTCGATGATGGCGATGAAGACGAGGCGGGAGGCCGAGGGCTTGTAGATGTCCTGATCCTCGGGAATGTCGATCTCGATGGCCACCCCGGTCGCCTTGGCCAGAGGCGAGCCCGTGCGGGTAAGAGCGATCGTCTCCGCACCGTATTGGGCGGCGATGGCGACACTGTCCAGGAGCTCGGCCGGCTGTCCGCTCGCGGAGATCGCAACCACCACATCCCCCTGCGAGAGGGTCGATGCCAGCATCCGCTGGAAGTAGCCGTCGGCGTGCGCTTCCGCCGGGATGCCGAGGCGGAAGAACCGGTTCGCACCCTCGCGGGCGATGTTGGCCGATCCTCCGCCCACGCCGAGGAAGCAGATCCGACGGGCTCCCGCGAGGATCTCGATGGCTTTCTCGAGGGCGGCACCGTCGAGTTGGGAGCGCGCCAGATTGAGGCCGTCGACGAGGGCGCCGAAAACCTGGGTGACCAGCCGATCGGCCTCGGAATCGGTCCGGCTGGCGCCGCCGAGATACTGGAGACTCACCGCCACACTCTGGGCCAGGCGGATTCGGAAGTCGCGAAACCCTTCGCAGCCCAGCGTCCGGCAGAAGCGATTGACGGTGGCCACCGAAACCCCGGCCGCCTGCGCGATTTCGCTCTGCGTCTGCCGGGCACTGTTTTCGAGATTGGAGAGGATGTAGTCGGCGACCCTCTGCTCCCGCCTGGAAAACTTCCCGTCCAGGGTGCGCATCCGCAGGATGACGTCGATGACCTTCTTCACCGCTTGCCGCTCCTCCACCGGCCGAAGACCACCGACAGCCGCTTCGATCCCGGCGTCGTGCTTCGGTAGCTGGCGATATCGGCAGAACGCATATTCCTTCATGGTCCTGGGTTCCATCCTTCCCTTTCGGGAGGCGAGCGGCGTGGCCGCGCTTTTCCCGTCCTTTCCGCAATTTCGATGGGGAGAAAGTTTCTTTCATTTCGTACCGCACATGTACGGATGCATCAAGGAAACCTTGACACTGCGCTGAACAGGAACGTAACATTCTTACGCCTATCGGCAATCCGCAAGCCACACAGACGAGCAGAGGAGGCAAACCATGGGGCTCAGAACCTGGCTGAAGCTGGCGGTCGTCGCCGGGGTCGCGACGAACATCGCCGGCACGGCCTTCGCGGGAGGCACGTTGCGTTACGCCACCATCGGTGAACCCCCGAGCCTCGATCAGCAGGTCATCACCTCGGATCTCGCCACCACCATCGCCCACCACATCTTCGAGGGCCTATATACCTTCAACGCCGCTTACGAACCGGTGCCGCTGCTGGCGGAAAGCGAGACCCTTTCCGATGGCGGCAAGGTCATCACCATCACCCTGCGGAAGAACGTGCGGTTCCACAACGGGCAGCCCATGACCGCCGCCGATGTGGTGGCATCGCTCCAGCGCTGGGGGGCATACGGATCGCGCGGCGGGCTGCTCTTCGACAATGTCGAGCGTGTCGAGGCCACCGGCGAGTACGAGGTGACGATCACCCTCTCCCGTCCTTTCGGCCCATGGAAGAATCTCCTCGCCTTCATCAACGGTGGTCCGGCCATCTATCCCGCCTCCATCGTCGAGGGCGCTTCCAAGGAGCCGCTCGCGCCCGACGGCTACATCGGCACCGGCCCGTACAAGTTCTCGGCATGGGAACCCAACCGCTATCTGGAGCTGGTCCGGTACGAGGATTACGTTTCGCCCGAAGGGGATCCCGATGGGTACGCCGGGCGGCGAAGCGCGAATTTCGACCGGCTGCGCTTCATTCCGGTGCCCGACGTCGGCACCCGTGTGGCCGGTGTGCGGGCCGGCGACTTCGATTACGCCGAGAGCATTCCGGGCGATCTCTACGCGGAGCTCGATGCGGATCCCGGCGTCCGCACGATCCTCAACGGCGGCCCGATCTTCGGCCTGGTCTTCACCAATTCCAAGGCCGGTCCGCTCAAGGACAATTTCGCGCTGCGGCGCGCGATCCAGACCGCCCTCGACAAGACGGCCGCGCTGCGGGTCGCGATCGGGCCGGAAAGCCTGTGGCGCGCGAACGGATCCTTCTATCCGAAAGGCAACGTCTGGTACACCGAGGCCGGAACCGAGAACTTCTCCAAGGCAGATCCCGAACTCGCCCGTCGGATGGCCAAGGAGGCGGGCTACAACGGCGAACCCATCAAGTTCATGGTTTCGACCAACTACCCCTTCCATTACGACACGGCCATCGTCTATACGAAACAGCTCGCCGAGGCCGGGTTCAACATCGATCTGCAGGTGTACGACTGGGCGACCTTGATCGAGAAGCGTGCGCAGCCGGATCAGTGGGACATGTTTTTCACCCACCACGGGTTCGTCCCGGATCCGATTCTCATCTCGGTGATGAACGACAACTACCCGGGCTGGTGGGCCACCCCCGAGAAAGAGAAACTGAAGGCGCGTTTCACCGCCACCGCCGACCCGGCGAAGCGCCGCGCGATCTGGGCCGAAATCCAGGCGCTGATCTACGAGCAGGTGCCGACCATGAAGACGGGTGACATCTACACCTACAATATCGCATCGCCGGCACTCGAAGGGCTCGCCGCCTCGACGCTGATCTGGCCACATTTCTGGAACGTCTCGAAATAACGGCGGATCCGGCTCTCTCCCGTCGCCGGTGCGGTGGGAGAGAGCCGACCGCCAAACGGGGGCATTCGGATGCTGGGCTACGCCCTGGACAGACTGCTGACGCTGGTTCCCACCCTGCTGGCGGCGTCGTTGCTGGTGTTCCTCTTCGTCCGTCTGATTCCCGGAGATCCGGCCGCCATTCTGCTCGGCGATACGGCGACGCCCGATCAGATCGCCGCCCTCACCCGTGAACTGGGGCTCGATCAACCTCTCTGGAAACAGTATGTTCTCTGGCTGGGCAACATCCTGCACGGCGATTTCGGCACCTCGATCTTCTTCGGCAAGCCCGTCCTCGGCGTGATCGCCGACGGCGCGGGAACCTCGCTCCTGCTGGCGGTGACGACCATGGGCTGGATCCTGCTCATCGGTGTGCCGATCGGGATTCTCGCAGCGGTACGACAGGGCTCCTGGATCGATCAGGCCACTTCGGGCCTGGCCATGCTTATGGCCTCGGTTCCCACCTTCTGGCTCGGCCTCTATTTCATTCTCGTCTTCGCCGTCGGCCTGGGCTGGTTTCCTTCCTCCGGCTTTCCCTCGATCACGGGCGAGGGCGGCCTCCTCAACCTGCGGTACCTGGTACTGCCCAGTCTGACACTCGCTGCACCCAATGCGGCACTCATCATCCGGCTGGTCCGCGCCTCGATGCTGGACGTCTCGCGGGAGGACCATGTGCGGACCGCCCGCGCCAAGGGGCTCCATCCCCTTCGGGTGGCGATCAAGCACGTCTTCCGCAACGCCCTGATCGCGGTGGCCGGCGCCTTCGGCTTCACCTTCGCCGCCCTCGTCAGCGAGGCGGTGGTCACCGAAACCGTCTTTTCGCTGCCCGGTGTCGGCCGTCTCGTGGTCCAGTCCATCCTGCGACGCGACTATCCCGTGATCCAAGGCGTGATCCTCGTCGTCGTCGTTTTCTACATGTTCGTGAATCTCCTCGTCGATCTCGCCTATGCCCTTCTCGATCCCAGGGTCTCGCTGAAATGAACGGCCTGACTTCCTTCGCGCAGGCCGTCCGCGCGCGGCGCCTCGCCGCCGTGGGTGCGCTGTGGCTGGTCCTGGTCTGCGTCGCGGCCCTCGGCGCGCCCTTCCTGGCTCCCTTCGATCCCCTCGATTTCGACCCGGTCGCGAGATTGGCCGAACCCGGCTGGCCGCATCTGTTCGGTACCGATCATTTCGGACGCGACAGCCTTTCCCGGGCGATCTACGGCGCCCGCATGGCGATGCTGATCGGGACCGGAAGTGTCCTGGTCGCCCTGGTCGTCGGCGGCGTCGTCGGCATGCTTTCCGCCTATTTCACGAAGCTCGGCCATCTGCTGATGCGTGCCGTGGACGTGCTGATGGCGTTCCCGGCGCTGCTGCTCGCGCTGGTGCTGATGACCCTGCTCGAACGCAGCGTGGTCAACACCATCATTGTCATCGGCACGGTCTATGCGACGACGACGGCACGGATCCTCTTCGGCATGACCCTGAAGCTCAAGGGAGAAGTCTTCGTCGAAGCCGCCATCTGCTCGGGTGCCGGACATGCCTCCGTCCTCTTCCGGCACATTCTTCCCAATCTGGTGTCGCCGCTGCTCGTACAGGCCAGCTTCATCTTCGCCTTCGCCCAGCTCCAGGCTGCGGCACTCGACTTCCTGGGATTGGGCCTGCCGCCGGAAGTGCCGAGCTGGGGCAATATGCTGAGTGAGGAGCGGATCTACATCACCCGGGCGCCGTGGCTGCTGATTTTCCCCGGAACGCTCATCATCCTCACGGTCTTTTCCATGAACCTCCTGGGCGATGCCATGCGGGACAGCATCGATCCGCGCTTCCGAAAAGACGTCAAAGGGGTCT
>JALSRW010000399.1 GCA_026984595.1 Alphaproteobacteria bacterium | reverse complement strand
GTCTAGGCGATGGCGCTTCTCGAGGTGCGGGATCTCGAGCTGGCGATCGCCGCCGGCGGGCGGCTGCTCCCCGTCGTGCGCGGCATTTCCTTCGCCGTCGAGGAAAACGAGACCCTGGGGATCGTCGGGGAAAGCGGCTGCGGCAAGAGCCTCACGGCATTGGCCATCATGGGGCTTCTCGAGGACACGGCGATCCGGATCACCGGCGGGTCGATCCGCTTCGAGGGGCGCGAACTGCTGACCATGGCGCCGGCGGAGCGGCGCTCGTTGATGGGCAACCGGATGGCGATCGTCTTCCAGGAGCCGATGACCAGCCTCAATCCGGTGTATCGCGTGGGCGACCAGATCGTCGAAGTGCTGCGTCAGCATCGGCAGCTTTCGGCCAGCGAGGCCCGCGAGCGCGCCGTGCGGCTGCTGCAAATGGTGCGGGTTCCGGAGCCGGAGCAGCGCGTCGACAGCTATCCCCACCAGCTCTCGGGCGGACAGCGGCAGCGGGTGATGATCGCCATGGCCATCGCCTGCGATCCCAGACTGCTCATCGCCGACGAGCCGACGACGGCCCTCGACGTGACGGTTCAGAAGGAAATCCTGGAGCTGCTGCAGGATCTCCAGAAGCGCATGGGCAGTGCCATCGTTCTCATCTCCCACGATCTCGGCGTGATTGCCGAAACCTGTGACCGGGTGGCGGTGATGTACCGTGGGACCATCGTCGAAGAGGCGACGGGGGAAGAGCTCTTCGCGAATGTGGCCCACCCCTATACGCGGGGGCTGCTCGCATCGATTCCGTCGGCCGACCGCGATGTCGAGTGGCTGGAAGCGATCCCCGGTCGGGTTCCGGCCATCGACCAGGAGATTCCCGGTTGTGCGTTCCATCCGAGATGCGCGTTCGCCCGGGATCCCTGTCACAGCCGTGATCCGGAAGCACGGAGTTTCGCTCCGGGGCATCTCCTCCGATGCCATTTTCCGCAGGAATGGCGAAAATGACCGCTCCCCTGCTGCAGCTACGCGATCTCCGCGTGCATTTCCGGACCGGCAGGAGTGGGCTGTTCCGGCGCAGGCGGATCCTCGAGGCGGTGGGCGGCGTCTCCTTCGATATCCATCGCGGCGAAGTACTGGGCCTCGTCGGCGAAAGCGGCAGTGGCAAGTCGACCATCGGGCGCAGCCTGACCCGCCTCGAGCGGCCGACCGGCGGTGCGGCTTTGTTCGAAGGCAGGGACATTCTGAAGCTGACGCCGCGCGCGTTTCGACCCTTGCGCCGTCAGATCCAGATGATTTTTCAGGATCCCTTCGCTTCCCTCAACCCGCGCCTCACGATCGAGCAGACCCTGGCAGAGCCGCTTTTCATTCACGGGTTGGCGCGCAACCGGTCTCGCGCACGGGAAATGATCGCCGAAACCCTGGAACTCGTCGGGATGGATCCGGATGCCATGAAACGCCATCCCCACGAATTCTCGGGCGGGCAACGCCAGCGCATCGGCATCGCCCGGGTGATGATCGTGCGGCCGAAACTGGTGATCGCCGACGAAGCGGTGTCGGCGCTCGATGTCTCGATCCAGGCGCAGGTTCTCAATCTCATCAAGAAGTTGCAACGCGAAAGCGGCGTGTCGATGCTGTTCATCAGTCACGATCTCGGTGTCGTGCGCTACATCAGCGACAGGATCGCCGTGATGCGTCGGGGGAAGATCGTCGAGATCGGTGACAGGAAGCGGATCTTCGACTCCCCGCGGCACGACTATACCCGCCGGCTGCTGGCCTCGATTCCCCGCCTCCCGGCCGTGGCCGACTGACCGGCCCCGCTCGGGGCACCACCGATGCCCGGGATCCGTGCCGGCGACGGCAGCGATACGCCCGTCAGCTCCGGCCGCTCGCCTCCTGTCCAGCGCCCGGCATCGCCGTGATCAGCCCGTAGGTCTCGGGGCGGCGGTGCAGGGCGAAGTTGAAGATGTGCTCCTTGATCTCGCGGGTGCGCTCGAAATCGCAGTCATGGAGGATGAGCTCGTCCTCGAGAGTGCCGGCCATGGCCACGATCTCGCCGGTGGGGGCGATGATGCAGCTCTGCCCCAGAAGATCGCATCCCTCCTCGCGGCCGGCCTTGGCCACCGCCACCACCCACATGCCGTTCTGATAGGCACCGGCCTGCATGCAGAGATGGCTGTGGAAGGCCTGCAGATGGTCGTGCTGGGGTACGGGTGGATAATGGAGCGGGGTGTTGTAGCCCAGGAGCAGCATTTCCGCCCCCTGCAGCGCCAGCACCCGGTACATCTCCGGCCAGCGGCGGTCGTTGCAGATGGCCATGCCCAGGGTTCCGCCCATCGCCCGCCAGACGGGAAAGCCGAGGTCGCCGGGCTCGAAATAGCGCTTCTCGAGATGCTGGAAGGGCCGCCAGGGCTCGTGTTCGGCATGACCGGGCAGGTGGACCTTGCGATACTTGCCGAGAATGCGGCCGTCCGGCCCGACCAGGATCGAGCTGTTGAAGCGCCGTTTGCGCCCCTCCTCGATCACCAGTTCGGCGTAGCCGAGATAGAAGCCGATGCCGAGTTCGGCCGCGGTCTCGAACAGCGGAAGGGTCTCCTCGCCGGGCATCGCGGTCTCGAAGAAACGATCGAGCTCCGCCTCCTCGGTGAAATACCAGCGCGGGAAGAAGGTGGTCAGCGCCAGCTCGGGGAATACCACGAGCCCGCAGCCGCGGGCCGCCGCCTCCCGCATCAGCGCCAGCAGCCGTTCGACCACCGCCGTCTTGGGCTCCTCCCGCCCGATCGGCCCGAGTTGGGCGGCGGCCACTGCGAGCATGCGCCTCATGCTCCCTCCCCCTCCATCAGCAGCTCCAGCAGCACCCGGAGCAGAACGTTCGCGCCGGCGGCGATATCGGCGGGAGCGGTGGTTTCCTCGACATTGTGACTGATGCCGCCCACCGAAGGGACGAAGATCATCGCCGTCGGACAGATGCGGGCCATGATCTGGGCGTCGTGGCCGGCGCCGCTGGGCATCCGCCGGACCGAGAGGCCGAGCGCGCCGGCCGCTCGTTCGACGCGCGCCACCATCCCGGGATCGAACGCCACCGGGGCGAAGCGGGCGAGGCTGCGGCGCCGGACCTCGACTCCTTCGCGGGCCGCCGCCTCCTCGACGAACGCGGCGAGGCGGCGCTCCGCCGCCTGCAGCCGCAGATCGTCGGTGTTGCGCAGATCGAGGGTGAGCTCGGCCTCCCCCGGCACCACATTGACGAGATCGGGGGAGAGCCGCAGGGAGCCGACGGTGGCCACCTGGTCGCCGCCGATCTCGCGCGCAAGACGGCGGGCGAAAACGGCGATCTCGGCGGCCACCAGCCCGGCATCCTGGCGCATGGAGATGGGGGTGGTGCCGGCATGGTTGCTGACCCCCCGGAGGGTGACGGCCTGCCAGGAAATGCCCTGGACCCGGTCGAC
>JALSRW010000398.1 GCA_026984595.1 Alphaproteobacteria bacterium | reverse complement strand
AGGAGAGCTCGTCATAGGCTCCGGGGCCCAGCTCCTCGATGCCGCGACGCAGCTCGTCGAGGGTCATCACCCCCTTGCCCACCAACAGGCGGAGAATGGCGTCGACCTGCTTCTCCCAGGGCGCGTGGGCGTGTTCGACGGGCTCGACCGGGCCCGCGGGCAGGCCGCCCATGTCGTGATGCCGGCGCATGCTGCCCTCCGGTTCCCTCCGTTGGCCACCGCACGACTTGCACGCCGGGCATTGTGGCGAAGCCCATGGCGCCCTGCAAGCGGCGGCTGCGAGGCTCTTTGGAGTTTCTTCATTCTAGACGCTTTCTGCTTGAGCAAGGCGCGTCCCGCTTGGCAGATAGCCCCGGCAGACGCCCCCAACGCCGCCGGGGAAAGGGCCGGGCGGCCCGCCGGCGAACCACCATTCTGGAGGAGGAAGGAGCAGCCCATGTCCGCATCCCGCCGCCACGCCCTCGCGCTGGTCTGCGCGAGCCTCGCGTTCGCCGCGTTTCCGGCGGCCGCATCCGAAGTGGTCAATATCTACAACGCCCGCCATTACGGCACCGACGAGATCCTCTGGGAGAAGTTCACCGAAAGGACCGGAATCCATGTCAACGTCATCGAGGGCAAGCACGACGAGCTGATCCAGCGCCTGCTCGCCGAAGGTCCCAACAGCCCGGCCGATCTGTTCATCACCACCGATGCCGGCAGGCTGGCGTTCGCCGCCGCCAAGGGGCTGTTCCGGCCGATCCGCTCGCCGGTGCTGGAAGCGGCGATCCCGGCCCATCTCCGCCACCCGGACGGGCTCTGGTGGGGGCTCGCGATGCGCGCACGCATCTTCGTCTATGCCAGGGACCGGGTCGATCCCGCCGAGCTCTCGACCTACGAGGATCTGGCCGATCCCAGATGGCGCGGGCGGATTCTCGTGCGCAGCAGCAGCAACATCTACAACATCAGCCTGGTGGCTTCGATTCTCGCCGCCAACGGGCCGGAGAAAACCCTCGCCTGGTGCCGCGGGCTGGTGGCCAACATGGCGCGGCCGCCACAGGGGGGCGACACCGACCAAATCAAGGCGGTGGCCGCCGGGGTGGGCGATCTGGCGATCGTCAACCACTACTATTTCGCACGTCTCGCGGCATCGAAGCGGGAGGCCGACCGGGCCATCGTTGCCGGCCTCGGGGTGTTCTTCCCCAACCAGCAGGACCGCGGCACCCATGTGAACATCAGCGGCGCGGCGGTACTGAAGAACGCCCCCGATGCGGAAAATGCGGTGCGGCTCCTGGAGTTCCTGGCAAGTCCCGAGGCGCAGCGCTACTTCGCCGATATCGCTCTCGAATATCCGGTCAATCCCGCGGTGAAGCCCCATCCGGTGCTGCAGTCCTGGGGACCGTTCAAGCAGGATACCCTCAACGCCGCGGCCTATGCCGAGCGGGCCGAGGAGGCGATGCGCATCATGGATCGCTGCGGCTGGCGCTGAGCGGAGGAGTGCCGAGGAACCGAAGAGGGGCCGCCCGAAGGGGCGGCCCTCGCCGTTTCAGCCGTGGCTCGGGCCGCGGCGGCGCTCGGTCATGCGACACAGCATGATCACGGGCACCAGACCGGCGGCGGCGATGAGCAGCGAGGGCAGGGCCGCGCCGTCGAGCCGCTCGGTGGTGGCGAGACGGTAGGCCTCGATGGCCAGGGTATCGAAATTGAAGGGGCGGAGGATGAGGGTCGCCGGCAGCTCCTTCATGACGTCGACGAAGGACAGCAACAGCGCGCTCACCAGGGCCGGACGCAGCAGTGGGAAGTCGACCCGCCGGAACACTTCCAGTGGCCGGTAGCCGAGGGTGCGGGCGGCATCCTCCAGATGGTCGCCGATCCTGGCGAAGCCGGCTTCGAGCGGGCTGTAGGCGACGGCGAAGAAGCGCACGAGATAACCGTAGAGCAGGGCCACCAGCGTGCCGCCGATCAGGAGCCCGCGATAGGCCAGGAGATCGGCCAGGAAATTGTCGAGAGCACCGACCACGATCAGGATGCCGACGCCGATCACCGCCCCCGGCACCGCATAACCGAGGGTGGCGAAGCGCACGAGAGCCGCTGCCACCGGTCCCCGGTCGCGGCGCGCGGTATACAGCGCCAGCAATGCCGTGACGGTGAGCAGCAGCGCCGTGAGACCGCCGAGGAGCAGGGTGTTGCCGACCAGTACCGAGAGTCTCGCCGGCGAAGGCG
>JALSRW010000397.1 GCA_026984595.1 Alphaproteobacteria bacterium | reverse complement strand
GGTATCGGCGAAAATGAACTCCCGTACTTCCCGGCCGCTGGCGCCGAGGAACATGGTGGCGCCATCGACCTCGGCGGGGCGGGGATTGGCGTCGGCGGGGGAACCGATCCGCGTCTGCAGCTCGACACGGACCGAGGAGGGAGTGAGAGGCTCGCCACTGACGATCCACTCTCCGGCGCTGGTGAAGAGCTGCAGGCGGCGGCCGGAATAGATTTGGCGGATCACCTGTCTCTGGTCCGCCGTCAGGCGGAAGGCGATGGCCTCGTCGTCGAGCCCGGTTCCGAGATCGAAGTTGAACATCCCTCCCGATTTCGAGATCCACACATGATCGGGAAGATCGCGCGAACCGCCGATCACCAGGCGGTTCTGATGAAAGGCGACGCTGCGCGGCCAGCCATGGACGGGGCCGAACGCCTGCTCCTGCCAGTCGTCGGTGGTGGTCCCGCTGCCCTGGTCCTCGAACACCAACCCGTCCGCTTCGGTGGCGCTGCGCACGTTGGTGATGCGGACATGGCCGCCCCGCACCCGCAACCAGGTGTCGCGATGATTGCTGGTGAAGACGGGGGCGGTGGTCAGGATCTCGACGAAGGATCCGGCCGGGATGGGGTCGGCGGGCGGGTTCGTGCCGAGGCGGAGCTGTAGCTGCACCTCCGGTGCGGCGAAACGGGCGAAAGGTTCGTAGCGTGGCGACAACGGATCGGCCGGATCGATCGGGGAAAACCTCCAGGGGGCGAGGTTCCAGGTGCCGTTCGCATCCCGCAGGAGTTCCTGCGGCTCGACTTCGGGATGGCAGATCAGGAGCCGTTCGCCATCGGCCACCCAGGTCACTTCGCGGGCCTGGGCCGCGGTCCAGGGAGACGGGGTGAGGGTTGCCCGGATGGCGCCGTCGGTGGTCAGGATCTCCACGCGGTCGGTGGCGAGGGCCACGAGGAAATCACCGAAGGCGGTGGCGAAACCGATGAGGCGAACGGCCGCCGGCAGCTCGGCGAGCCTGGCGGTGCCCGGTCGCCGCCGTACCCCGCCGGTTCGCAGCGGGATGGCGTTGCGCAGCCTGGCTGCGCCTTCCTCCTGGGCACGCAAGTCGATCCGCCCGTAGAGGATAGGGTCGAGTTCGCCACTGGCGAAGCTGGTCTGGATTCGGACGGCGCGGGTCATCAGCCGCGTGCCCGGATCAGGGTGAAGTCCTCGACCTTGAGCGGAGTCGCCTGCTGGCTGTCGATCAGCCGTGCCAGCCTGAGCTCGGCGGCCGCCAGCCGCTGCAGGGTCTCGCTGCGGGCGGTCGCCTCGGTCAGCGGAATGGCGAACTCGGCGGCGAGGCGGGCGATCAGGGCGCTGACGAAGAAGCTCGGGAACTCGCTCTCGTCGACCCGCCGCTGATAGGTCAGGGTGACCGTCGCCGCGTCGGTGACCAGTCGGCTGCCGCGGATACGGAACAGCAGGCCGCGTCCACGTCCGCCGCTTCCCGCGGAAATGCTGCGCAGCATGTCGCTGGGCAGGAAATAGGCGTAGGCGAAATCGACGGGATCGCCCGCCGGGTCCCGCACCAGTTCGGCCTGCGCAACGGTGAACGACCAGGGATAGGCGACCAGCAGCGCATCGCGCACGGTCGGATAGAGCTCGCCGGCGACCTCGGCTTCCACCCGTGGCTCGTCGAACGAGGTGATCGGCGGGATGCCGATCTTGACAAGGGCTTTCGAGCAGATGCTCACATCCGTGTACATGATCCGTCACCTGGGTGAAGGCTGCCAGATTGCAGCCGCGGTTGCCGAGTCGAACGGCGGGCCGCGCCGTGGCCGGGAGCGGCCGGGAGGTCCGGAGACCTCCCGGCGTCCGACCGACCGATAGGCCGAGGCCCGTACTCGACCGTGGTCAGTCGGCGTTGACGGCGCCGAAGCTGGTCAGGTTCGACACATCGACCACGCCGCCACTGTTGGAGAGGACGATGAACACGCCGTGCGTAGGCGCGGTACCGATGCCGGCGTTGACGAAGATGAAATCGCCTTCGCGCAGCATCTTCGCGGCGTCGTTGAAGTAGCCGACATTGTCGACATCGGCCGGCATGTCGTCGGTCCGGTAGTGCCACAGCGTGAAGCCGTTGGCATAGGACAGGGCACTCAGATTGTGGGGATCGTACGCCATGGTCAGACCTCCGTGCAGCGCATCTTGACGACGCCGTCGGAATCGATGAGCGCGGCGCCCTGGGACATCGAGTTGGAGACGAAGTAGGCGGCCCGTTCGCCATGCCAGGTGATGTCGGTGGTCACGTCCTGGCCGACGGCATGGCCGACGGCGCTCTTGTGGTACCAGAAGCAGGTCCGCACCCCACCGCTCTCCGGCAGACCGGAATGCGGGATCCACAGGGTGCCGAGCCAGTATTTGGCCTGGCTGCCCCGCCAGGGGAGCTGCTCGTCGCCGACGAAATCCGCATTGGCGAACTCCGGCAGACCGAGCAGCTCCGACCACTGCTTCCAGCCGATCACCGCATAGCGCTGGCCGTCGTCGGGCACGTCCTTGCCGCCCAGGATCTCGAACGCCTCGAGCACCTTCTCCTTGGTCAGACCGGTGGTATCGGTGCCGGCCTGGGCGGTGGCGCTGTCGAGCGCGTCGATGATCAGTTCGTCGGTCTTGCGCCCGAGCGCGAAGGCACCGGCATTGGCCAGAACCTGCCGCTCGTCGATGTTGGTCTTGAGCTCGTCGAGCTTGTCGACCCACTCGCCGGCATAGTAATCCGCGAGAAACGCTTCGACGGTACTGAAGTCCACGTTCATCACCGGCACCATGCCGTGGCGCGCCTTGGTGGCAGCGGCCCCCTTGCCGATCTTCTGGAAAACGGTGGAACTGCCGCGCACGCCGTTCTTGACGCGCACCGTGGCACGCAGTTTCGAGCCCTGGCGCTGGTACGCCTCGTGGACCTCGCGCTCGAACTGCTTCACGAAGGCCTGGTCGATCGAAATGGTCATCGTGCGATCGTCTCCTGCACGTGTTGCGATTTGCCTCCGGCGGTTGTCCGGGATCCGGGCCGACCAGGTGGCGGTTGGAGAAGACGACGGACCGCGTCGGCGGTTGCCCGTCGGTCGTGCGCGCGTCAGTCCGCGAAGAGCTGTCGGAAGCCCTCGGTGACGCGTGCGACGAACTCGGGATCGCGATCGCGCCAGTAGCGGGGATCGCGCATCATCTCGTAGAGCCGCTCCTCGTCGAGGCCGGTGTCACCGCTGCCGGTCTCGCCGACCACCGGCGGCTCCTGTGCCTGCATCATCTGGTGGAGGGCGAGAATGCCCTGGTAGGAGCCGGACAGGCTCTCGTAGACCTCGGGCTCGAGATGTGCCTCGGCCCAGCTCCTGAGCTGACGGGCGACGGTCTCGAAGGCCTCACGGCCGCCGAAATGCTGTTCCAGTCGCTCGCGCTCCTGCTCCGCCCGGAAGGTCTCGGCCACCGCATCGATGGCCGGGAGCACCCGTTCGGCCGCCAGATCGTAGACGAGCTGCGCCTGTTCCTTGGTGAAGCCGGCCTCGTGCAGGCGGCGGTTGAGCTCCGGGTCCACCTCCAGCACCGGATGCGCGGGGGTGATTTCGTACTCGTCCGGGCTTTCCGGCCAGCCCAGAGCTCGGCGGATGCGGTGCAGCGCGGCGGTGTCCTCCGCATCGGCGGGAAGCGGCAGGCTGCGGGTCAGGCGCCGTTCCAGCTCGGCATAGGATTTGAGAAGGGCCTCGGTGCGGAGCTCGGCGCGTTCGGCATCCCAGAACTTCTCCGGAATGTGCGGGGGACGCCCGGAGGGTTCGTCTTGCGCTTCACCGGCGAGCTCGTCCCCCGCGGCCGCGGGGGAACGTTCCTGGATGTCGTCCTCCGCCGTCTCGGTCGCGATGTCCGGTTGTTCGGCCGGTGGCGTCTCGGCGGCCGGTTCCGTCGGCGGCATCTCCGTCTCGGCGATCTCGGGGGCGTGGCGGTCGGTCATCGGGACTTCCTCAGCTGCGGCGGACGATCAGCCCCTGCTCGACCAGGGACTGGATGTGCGCGACGACGCTGCGCTGGCCTTCGACATGGCGCAGCACGGCATCGCCGGCGGTGGGCGGTACACGACGGGTCAGGAAGGTGCGACGCAGGTAATCCAGCACCAGCACTCCGGCCGGCCCCGTGAAGCAGCTCGCGAAGGCCTCGGCGAGCTCGTGTGGTGGCGCCTTGCGTCGGTTCGGTTCGAGGCCGCTCCACCCCGAGGCTTTGCGGTCACGCGGCATTGCCGTCTCCCTGCACGAGCTCGGCGGCCAGCGCCGAGAGCGGTTCGGGAAGGTCGCGGACGAGTTCCGCAGGGACTCCCAGGGTGGCGGCCAGCCATCTGACGGTGGCCGGCAGATCGACGACGGCGGCGGCCTCGGGACCGAGCTTCTGGATGGTTTCCAGCCAGCTCACGATGTTGCCCACATCCTCGCGGGCCTGCAGCCGGGCGATCGGAGAGCGCACGGCGATATCGGCGATGCGCCCGTCCATCGGCAACTCCGGCAGCTCGCCACGCCGGCGCAGGATGGCGGTGGCGCGCTGCAGCAACGGCAGCAGCAGCTCGCTCTGCAGGCGGCCGAAGGTGGCGCCGAGGAGGCGCGCCATCTCGGCGCTGCGCTCGAGCACCTCGGTGGCCGTCATACGCTGGTTCTGCACCGGACCGAGCCGATCGCCGAGCAGCGTGTGGCGGATGCGGGCGCGCAGATCCCCGAGCACCAACTCCGAGACGTCGAAGCGGCCGGGAGCCTGCAGTGGAGTGAGACCGGCCGAGCCGACCGCCTTGGGGATGATGGAGCCGGGAGTGAGGTCGATATTGGCCGGGTTGAGTACGCCGTCGTCCTCTGCCAGCCAGATCCCGGTGACGGCGATCGAGGCATTCTTGAGGATCAGCTCCACGACCTTGTTGGCCGTCTTGATGTCGGGCAATGCCGTCATCACTGGAGAACGGCCGTAAATCTCGCCCGCCGCCTTGAGCCACCGGAAGGTGATGAAGGGCGAGCGCTCGAAGATGCCCTCGGCCAGCAGCAGCGGCTCGTCACCGCGCGTTTCCTCCTTGGGGAGGAAGGCCGTGTAGCGGAAATGGGAACCCTCCGGCCGTACCGCCTCCACCAGTGCGACGCGGCTGTCGGGATCCTCCTTCAGTCGCTCCACCAAAGGCGGCGGCAGCTTCACTTCGGGGAAGCGGCCGCGCAGTCCCGCCAGCGCCATGCCGGTGGTGCGGAACTGCTGGGTGATACGACCCTCGCGATCGGCGAGCACCAGCATTTCGGCGGCGGGAATGGCGGTGAAGGTGAAGGCGCTCGCATCGCCGGGCGCGGCCTCCTGGAAGAGGAGCGTGGCCGTGCCGATAGTGACCAGGTCGAGGTAGCACTGATGGATCTCGACGGCGAAGTTGGAGCGTTCGAAATGGCCGCGCAGCGCCTGGGTGGCCTGCTCGAGAACGGGGGCGAGCTGCGCGCGGTCGTCGGTACCGATCTCGGTGCCCGGCACCAGTTCGAACCAGCGCGACCATGGCGGGGTGAGCTGAGCCAGGAGGCTGGCTGCGAGCTGCTCGACGGCGTCGGGTGCGGTGCTGTCGAACAGACGATCGCTCAGGCGATTGGCAGGGCCGAACTCGGGCGAGAGACCACCGCCACGGACCGGTGAGGCGAAGGCGAAACACTCGCGCCATAATGGTTCCCAGGGCTGGCGGCGGCGCCTGGCCGTCTGGTAGGCCTTCTCGAGGGAGGCCGGCGAGACAGAGGCCATGCGAGATCTCCTATCGGATGATTGTCATAAAGAAGGTATCAAATCCTATACCCGGCGTCAACCCGTTACGGAGGAGGGACCGGCGATCAGCAGTCGGCGGGGATCGCTGGACAAGGCTCGGTAGAGCTGGAAGGGAGAAAGGATCGCCGGATGGGTCACGCCGATCGCCCGCTTCACCAGCTCGACACAAGTGAAGGGAGCCGGTGGCAGGCGGCGGTCCGGTATCGGACCGCGGGCCATGCCGATCACCCGCGCGCCGAGTTCGGAGAAGGCGCGAACCAAGGAATCGACACCGCAGGAAGGGAGCTGGCGGGCCTCGAAGCCGCGGCTGCGGCTGTCGAGCAGCAGCCAGCCGGAAGGCTGGCGGAGCAGGCAGAAGCAGTGGCGAAAGCCCGGTCGGAGAAGACGCAACCAGAAACTGTCGGGACGATCCTCGAAGACGACCAGAGTCTCGAGACGTGGCATGTTCCTGCTCCCTGCGATGACGATCGTGCGCGATTGTCGGTGGCGTGGATAGGATTATTAGCCTGATGACATTCAGGCCTGTTGTCAAGATAATGTTCCTAGGCCGTCGAGCCGGTGCGGCGGAAATGCAGAAGGGGTCCCATGCTGACACATGAAGACGTCTGGAAGGGCATCGACCGTCTGGCGGAGATGCACGGCATGTCGCCATCGGGTCTGGCCAGGAAGGCGGGGCTCGATCCGACGACGTTCAACAAGAGCAAGCGCAAGACCAAGGAGGGGAAGGCACGCTGGCCGAGCACCGAGAGCTTGGCCAAGATTCTCCAAGCCACCGGCAGTAGTATGGCCGAGTTCGTGGCATTGATCGAAGATCGGCGAGGATCCCGAGGCTTCGGCGCCCTGCAGCGTCTCAAAGCCATCCGCCTCAGCGAGGTGGGGGCCGGCGGCAACTTCGACGCCGCGGGCTTTCCCATCGGGGAACGTTGGGAAGAGATCGAGTTTCCGCAGATCGACGATCCGCAGGCCTACATCCTGGAGCTGGACCGTGACCTGGCGCCGCCGGTGTATCGCGCCGGGGATCTCGTCGTGATCTCGCCCAACAGCAGTGTGCGCCGCAACGATCGGGTGCTGGTCCATCTGAAGAGTGGGGAACTGGTGGTCGGTCTCCTCGAGCGGCGGACCGCTGCGCGGGTCGTGCTGCGCGACCCGATCGCCACCGAGCGGGAGACCATCTTCGACATCGAGGCCTTGAGCTGGCTGTCCCGCATCGTGTGGGTCAGTCAGTAGCCCTGCCGCAGGCCGTGGCCTCGCGGCTCTCGGTTCGGCGTGGTACGGGGTGTCTCCATGCAAAAAAAGGCCGCCGGAAAACCGGCGGCCGAGTTCGGGGAGGCATCACAACGTCGGGGAGGACGAAGGCCGAAGATCGAAACCCTCGAGGGCCGTCTTCGGAGCCGGGGACGATCATACGGGGAAGGGGTAAAGCGGGGGTTAACCGGCACGCGAAACCTGCCTGCGAACGGCGTTCGTTCGGCGCCCCGTTCGCCGGGTCGGAGCTCGGCGGCGGTTCCCGAAATCGGGCAGGAGCCGGCGTCGGCCGCGCGCCCGGCGAAGGGCCGCCGGGGCCGATGCGCACCGGCGGCTCGTGATCCGTCCTTGCCTCCAGGTCTTCGGGAGGTCCGTCGCCGAGGCTGCGGATGCCACCGGCGGGTACCCGGTGGGCTGTTCTCCGGGGGTGACCGGGCACCCCTGCGAACCGGGCGGGCCGATCCTTTCCGGGAATACTCTCCGGCACCGGCGCCGCCTCGCTGGAGTTCCGGGCGGATATCACCGCCACGGTGCAGCATGACCCCGGCAACGGCGGCAATCCCCGCGGCGCCGTTGGACCGCCAGCCACCGAGCGCACGGGCGTTCGATCCGAGACGGCGCGTGCGGACCCGCGGGAGGCCTGCGGCAACTCGCTCCGCTCGACGGGGCGCGGGCTCGCCCTCCGTGCCGCGGGGGCGTCGCCCTCGGCACGGCGGATCGGCCACCACGGCCATCGCGCCGGATGTCCACCGGCTCCCTGGCGCACGCGTTGGAGGGCGGTCGCGTTCCAAAGGACGGGCCGACGCGGGCCGCAGACCGGGCGGCCGCCACGCCTGCCGGCCGTTGTCTCGGACCCCGCGCTTCGATGCCGCGGGCACTCTTCGGGACACACCTGCGAGCGAGGGGGAACACGCAACGGAAAGCGGCCGCTCCTCCCACAGACGGTCGGTTGTTGACCTCTCACCCCTCGGGTCCGGTTGTGTCTCGCTGCCGTGCGGCCCGCCCGGTCCCCCATCCGCTGGCGGTGCCGAGGCGATGATGCGGGCTGGCGATGGCCGGCATCACCGGGCTTCGAAGGCCGAAGCCCGGGTGAGCCCACTGCCGTGAGGGATCACGGTGACGGGCCATGGGACGCGACCAGCCGCCGCGACTCGCCGCCGGGATCGTCGCAGTCTTCGGATCGCTGCGCTCAGCTACGGACCTGGCTCTGCGTGTCTTCCCCTTCGAGTTGGCGGGCCATTCCCGCGAGCAGCCCCTCGATACCCCGCTTGGCGACGATTTCCCGGAATTCCCCGCTCTTGGTGATGAGCAGGCTCACGCCTTCGGCGACCACGTCGATGATCAGGAAGCGGCCTTTGCTGCGTCGCACCCGCCAGTCGACCCGGTAGGGCGGCTGCTTCTCGGCACGATGCACGAGCGTGCTGACCACGGTATCTCGATCGTCGATATCGCGGCTTCCCACAACTTCGATCCGCTCGCCGCTGTAGCGGTTGATCTTGCTTGCGAGCTCCTTGCGGACCAGCTTGCGGAAGAGCTCGAGATAGCGCCTGCGCTGATCGGGTGTGGCCCTTCGCCAGTAGCTGCCGAGCACCATCTTGGCGATCAGATCGAGATCGGTCGCCTCCTCGAGCAGGCGCTCGAGCTCGGCGATACGCGTTTTCTGGTCCTTGTCGGTCTGCGACAGGATGGAAAGCGCCCGATCGGCGATGCGCTTGATGAAAGCCGCCGCCTCCTCCTCGCGCCCGGCGTCTGCCGGTCCCGCCGCCAGAGCCAGCGATCCGGCCGCGAACGCCGCCAGCAAACCGCGCCGCCCGCAGCAATCGGCGAGGCTTGCCTCAATTCTTCTCGGCCGGTGCCCGATCGGGGGCGGGATCGTCGAACGTCTCATTGAAGATTTCCTCGTAGCCCGAATCCGCGGGGGGACGGCCGTTGCGAATTTCGGCCTCCCGCTTCTGCCGGTAGACACTGCGGAGCGCTGCGTAGAAATCGATGCTGCTGCGCTCCAGCTCGTCGAGCGAAGGGCCGAGCTCGTAACGGGTGACGACCGCCGCACTGACGGTCCGCGTGGTTCGCACTCGCGTCGGCGCAACATAGCGCATCGGGTCGAACAGGAAAGAGTCCACGACCAGACCGACCGCATCGCGGGGATTCGAGGGACCCAGAATGGGCAGCATCAGATACGGACCTTCGCCCACTCCGTGAACCGCGAGAGTCTGCCCGAAATCCTCGTCATGTTTCAAATATCCGAATTCGCTGGCCATGTCGAACAGGCCGAAAAAGCCGAGGCTGCCGTTGATCAGGAAACGGGACAGGGTGATGCCGGCGCGTTCCCGCTCGCCCTGGAGAATGTCGTTGAGGAACACGATGGGCGCCCGCAGGGTGTCCAGCAGATTGGAAATCGCCGTCTTCGCCGGGCGCGGCACGATCAGCCCGTAAAGTTCGGAAGCCGGCTTCAGTACCAGCCCGTCGACCACCCGGTTGAACTGGAACACGGCCCGGTTGAAGGGCTCGAACGGATCGTCGTGCTCGGCTGCGGCGGCACCTCGCCAGGCACCGATCGAGAGCACCAGCGCGATCACCGCAACGAGCCGGACGCGCGCCGCCGGCGGGGCCGGAACCCGATCTCCGTCCCGGCGCCGGTGCGGCCCGCACGGCTGCTTTCCCTGTGTGCCGGTGCTTCGGATTGCCACCCCCTTCTGCTGCGCGTCCTTAAAGCGTATCGCGGTAAGGCTGACAAGCCACCTCATGAATTGCTCCCCGCCGGGCAGGTCGATACAATTTTAGGAAAATTGTGAGGGCGCGAAAATCCGACCGAACGAGGAAGGAGAACGGGATGGCGAAGCTGCGGGTGGTTTCCCTCGGCGGACTCCGAAAGCGTCTGGCAGCGGTCCTGGGTACGGATTCGTTGCTGTTCGCACGTTTCGATGCCGCGCTGCGGCGCAGCGACGAAGAGCTTCTCGAAGACGCCATGCGCTGTCTCGGAACCTATCCCCGGGAGACGCGGCAGGCGGTTCAGGACGCGCTCCTCGCCTGGCTGTTCGACGACAGCGACAACAGCGGCCTCGCCGATCTCGACACGGCGAGCCCGGCTCGGCACTGAGCCCCGCCCGCCGCACCGGTTGGCGGAAGACCTCACGCTTCCGGTTCCCCGGTACCGGCGCGCAGTCTCTGCCAGCTCCTACCGGTGGCCACCACGCAGCTCCGTCCGTCGGGCGTGACGCGCAGCATGGTCCAGCTTTCCCCGTCTTCGGAGGTGAACAGCTCCAGCACGCTGCCATCGTCGCCGAGCCCGAGGGAGAGGGGCTGC
>JALSRW010000396.1 GCA_026984595.1 Alphaproteobacteria bacterium | reverse complement strand
GCCCGCTCGAGCCCTTCGTGCAGATCGGCTTCAACCGCCGCTTCGACCCCTCCTTCGCCCGCCTGCGCCAGAGCCTGCGCGAAGGCGAACTCGGGGGGCTGCGCCAGCTCCTGATCACCAGCCGCGATCCCGACGTCCCCTCGCGCGAGTACATGGAGGTCGCAGGCGGGCTCCTGCGCGACATGACCATCCACGATTTCGACATGGCCCGCTTCCTGCTGCCCGAGGAGCCGGTGGAGGTGAGCTGCTTCGCCGCCGCCCTCATCGACCCGGTGGTGGCCGAGCTGGGCGATCACGACACCGCCATGGTGCTGCTGCGTACCGAGAGCGGAATCCAGGTCTGCATCAACAACTACCGCCGCGCGGTGTACGGCTACGATCAGCGCATCGAGGCGATGTGCGAGGGGGGAGCGATCCTCGCCGACAACATGCGCCCGACCACCCTCGAGCGCTGGACGGCGGCCCACACCGAAGCCCGCGACCCGCTCCTGCATTTCTTCATCGAACGCTATCGCGAGGCCTATGTCCGCGAACTCGACGCCTTCATCGAAGCGCTCACCGAGAAGCGCGAGCCGCCGGTGACCTTCGAGGATGGCCGCCGCGCCCTGATCCTCGCCGATGCGGCCTACGAATCGCTGCGAAGCGGCCAGACGGTCACCGTCGACTACGGCTGATCCCGCCCGCCCGCCGCCACCGGAAATGCTTGCGGCGCCGCGGCGTGCGGCGGACCGCTTTTCGCGGCGCGGCCCCTGTGCCATTTTCATCCTGGCAGCCAGTCGGAGAGAGCATCATGGCCACGGTTCTGCCACCGCCGGTCCGGCGGCACCGCTTCAGCCTCGAGGACTATCACCGCATGGTCGAAGCCGGGATTCTCGGCGAAGACGATCGGGTGGAGCTGATCGAGGGGGAGCTGGTGGAGATGACACCCGTTGGGACAAGGCACGCCGAGACCGTCAGCCGACTCGTTCGCTTCTTCGTCCGCGGCGCCCCGACGGTCGTCCGGGTCCAGGGCCCCGTTTCGCTCCCGCCCGCCTCCGAACCGCAGCCCGATCTGGCCGTGGTTCGCGAGCGCTCCTACCGGGATTCGCATCCCGGGCCCGAGGATGTGCTGCTCCTGATCGAGGTCGCCGATACTTCGGCCGGCTACGACCGCGAAGTGAAGATCCCGCTCTACGCCCGGCACGGCATCCCGGAGGTGTGGCTGGTGGACCTCCAGAAGGGACGGATCGAGGTCTACCGGGAGCCGGCGCCCGACGGCGATTACCGCGAATGCCGCATCCACAAGGCCGGTGAGCCGATCCGCCCGCTCCGCCTCCCCGATCTCGCCCTCGATCCGAAGCTCGTGCTGGAGGCCTGAGCGGCCCGCGCCCGCCGCCGCATGCGGGATTCGCGGATTTCCGCTAGACTGTTGCGGTCCCGGAGCATGGAGATTCTTCGATGGCCGAGCCCGCCGAGAAACTGCCGACCACGGTAGCCGAGTTCCTGAAGTGGGCGCAGCGGCGTCCGGGCCGTTACGAGCTGCACGACGGCCGTGTCGTGGCGATGACGCCGCAACGTGCCATCCATGCTCGCACCAAACACCGGGTTGCACGCGCGCTGGAGGATGCCGTGGAAGCCGCGGGGCTGCCTTGCGAGGTCTACCCTGACGGCATGACGGTGCGGATCGACCGGAGCACGGCCTTCGAGCCCGATGCGCTGCTGCGCTGCGGCGAGCCCCTCGATGCGGACGCGATCACCGTCGAGGATCCGCTGCTGGTGGTCGAAGTGGTTTCGCCTTCGAGCGAGGGCAGCGATACCGGCCACAAGCTCGCAGGCTATTTCCGGGTTCCCGGCCTCCGCCACTACCTGATCGTCGATCCGCTCGACCGGGTGGTGATCCATCACCAGCGGGCCGAGGGGGAGGAGATCCGCACCCGCATCGTCACCAAGGGCAGGCTGCGTCTCGACCCGCCGGGCATCGAGGTCGCGATCGAGAACCTCTTCCCGAAACCGCGCCGCAAGGGCTGAACGAGAAACGACCCGCGGCAGAGGCCGCGGGCCGTGGCTCGGGAATATGGGGGCGACGGTCAGGCCGCCAGGCGGATCTCCTGTCCGTCGATCACCAGGCCGTGCTCGTTGGCATCGACCTTGACGGTATCGCCTTCCTTGATCCTGCCCTCGAGGATCATGCTCGCCAGCGGATCCTGCAGATGCCGCTGGATCATC
>JALSRW010000395.1 GCA_026984595.1 Alphaproteobacteria bacterium | reverse complement strand
GGCTTTTGTGCAAGTCCTTGATTCTGGTGGCCCCTCCGGGAGTCGAACCCGGACGGCCCGATCGGGCCAGCGGATTTTAAGTCCGCTGCGTCTACCGGTTCCGCCAAGGGGCCGGCGTCTCGCAATCTAGCGCAGCACCGCGGCCGTTCCTACTGCCGGTTGCGGGCGCCGCTCGCTTGCCGCCTCAGGCCGCCTGCTTCGTCTGCTGCAGCAGCGCCCACAGCCGTCCCGGGGTGGCCGGCATATCGACATGGCGGATGCCGCGTTCGGAAAGGGCGTCCACCAGGGCGTTCATCACCGCCGCGCAGGAACCCACCGAGCCGGCCTCGCCGCAGCCCTTGACCCCGAGCGGATTGTTGCGGCAGGGTACCTCGATGGTCGAGAAGTGGAAGAAGGGCAGATCGTCGGCCCGCGGCATGGTGTAGTCGACGAAGGAGCCGGTCACGAGCTGGCCGCTCTCCGGATCGTAGACGGTGTGCTCGAGTAGGGCCTGGCCGATGCCCTGCACCACCCCGCCGTGCACCTGCCCCTCGACGAGCAGCGGGTTGAGCACCACCCCGAAATCGTCGACGATGTTGTAGTTGACGATCTCCACGGTGACGGTCTCGGGATCGATCTCCACCTCCGCGATATGGCAGCCGTTGGGGAAGGTCCAGGCGGAGAGCTGGATCCGGGCCTCGGCATCGAGCCCGCCTTCGAGCCCCTCGGGCGGATCGGGCATGTTACGGGCGATCTTCGCGAGCTCCAGGATCTCGATGGCGCGGTCGGTGCCGGCCACCCGGAAGACGCCGTCGGCGAAGCGGATGTCGGCCACCGCCGCCTCGAAATGCTGGGCGGCGAAGGCCCGTCCCTTCTCGATCACCTTGTCGGATGCCTCGAGGATGGCGGTGCCCTCGGCGGTCAGCGAGCGCGAGCCGCCGGTACCGCCGCCGGCCGGCAGGGCATCGGTATCGCCCTGGACGATACGGATCCGCTCGAAGGGCACGCCGAGGCGTTCGCACAGCACCTGGGCGTAGGCCGTCTCGTGGCCCTGGCCGTTCGATTGCGTGCCCACATAGACGGCCACCGTGCCGTCCTCGCGGAACTCCACCTTGGCCGCCTCGTTGGGATCGCCCATGGTCGATTCGATATAGTAGCACATGCCGATGCCGCGGAGCTTTCCGCGTGCCCGCGCTTCCGCCTTGCGCCGTTCCGCCCCGGCCCAGTCGGCCTTCTCCATGCAGGCCTCCATCAGCCGCGCGAACTCGCCGGAATCGTAGGTCTCGCCGGCGGCGGTCTCGAACGGCATGGCCTCCGGCGGGATGAAGTTGCGCCTCCGGAGCTCGGGTCCGGGAATGCCGAGTTCGGCCGCCGCCGCCTCCATCAGCCGCTCGATGCAGTAGATGCTCTCCGGGCGGCCCGCGCCCCGGTAGGCGTCCACCGGCACGGTGTTGGTCATGACCCCGGTCACCCGGTAGCAGAGGGTCTTCACGTCGTAGACCCCGGGCAGCACCTTGAGGGCGGCGCCGGTGGGAATGAAGGGGGCGAAGAAATAGTAGTAGGCGCCCATGTTGGCGGTCACATGGACGCGCATGCCGAGGATCCGGTGATCGGCATCGAAGGCCATCTCCGCCACCGTCACATGGTCGCGGCCCTGGGTGTCGGAAAGGAAGCTCTCGCTCCGCTCCGCTACCCATTTGACGGGCCGGCCGAGCTTGCGGGCGGCCCAGGCGGCCATCCCGTACTCCGGGTAGACGAAGCTCTTCATGCCGAAGCCGCCGCCGACATCCGGGGTCAGCACCCGCACCTTCTCCTTGGGCATGCCGAGGACCGCCTCGGCGATCACGTCGCGATGCATCCAGCCGCCCTGGGTGGGGGCCCAGACCGTCACCCGGTCCTCCTGTGCATCGTATGCGGCGACACAGGCCCGGGGCTCCATGGCGTTGCACACCACCCGGTTGTTGACGAACTCGAGGCGGGTGACATGGGCGGCCCCGGCGAAGGCCTCCTCCACCGCCTTTTCCTCGCCGTACTGCCAGTCGAAAGCGATGTTGCTCGCCAGATTCTCGTGCACCCGGACGGGGCTCTGCGCCGCCTTTGCGGTCTCCACCACCGGCTCCAGCTCCTCGTAATCCACCTCCACGAGCTCGGCCGCGTCCCTGGCCTGCTGGACGGTTTCGGCCACCACGAAAGCGACATTGTCGCCCACGTGCCGGGCCTTGCCGCGGACC
>JALSRW010000394.1 GCA_026984595.1 Alphaproteobacteria bacterium | reverse complement strand
CGGCCCGCGCTCCAGGAAGGGGCGCTGGCGTTCGAACACGGCCCGGCCGACTCGCAGGATGGTGCGTGCCCGCTGCTGCAGGGAGCGTACCAGCCAGTTGGCCGACTGCAGCCGCTCCCCGATATATTCGCGGGTGCCGCGGTCGAGCTTGGTGCCGGAAAGTTCGGCGTACCAGGCCTTGTCCACCAGCAGCCGCGGCAGCATGGCGCTGTTGAGCTCGACCCGCCAGCCACGCTGCCCGAGGCGGTAGACGAAGAGATCCGGGATGGCGGTGGCCGGCTCTTCGGCAGTAAAGCGCAGGCCGGGCCGCGGATCGAGTGCCCGGATCTCGGCGATCATCTGCTCCAGATCCTCTCGATCGGTGCGGCACAGCCGCATCAGCCGGGCGAAATCGGCCCGCGCCAGCAGCTCGAGATGTTCGAGCAACCGGGCCATCAGGGGGTCGAGGCGATCGCGTTCGGCCAGCTGCAGGGCGAGGCATTCGCGCAGATCGCGGGCGCCGACACCGGTCGGGTCGCACCGCTGCAAGGCGGCTCGGGCCGCCGCCACCAGTTCCTCGCCGACCCCCAGCCTGGCCGCGAGATCGCGGTCGGATTCGCGCAGATAGCCGTCCTCCTCGACATGGTCCACGAGCGCCAGAGCCACCTCGCGCAGCGCCGGATCCCGGAGATCGGAACCGAGCTGCAGGCGCAGATGCTCGTGCAGCGAGGGCGGGCGGCTCAGACGCTGCTCGAGGGAAAGGGTTCGTTCGTCGGCCGGCCGGCTCACGCAGCTCCGGGCGGTCAGCCGGGCGTCGGCGGCCGCGGGCGCGCCCGGCTGCTGCCAGCCGTCGACATCCTCCGGGGCTTTCGCGGAAGCCGACAGGGGGCGCGGCGGTGCGGCCACCGCCGCCTCGCCCTCGCTGCGCGCTGCGCGGCTCTCGGAAACCTCGGCGAGGCGCAGGAACGGATTGTCAGCCAGTTCCCGCTGTACCAGCTCCTGCAGCTCGACATGGGAAAGCTGCAGCAGCTTGATCGCCTGCTGCAACTGCGGCGTCAGAACCAGCCCCTGCGTCTGCTTGACCTGAAGGCCGAGATTGAGCGCCATGACCGGATTCAGAGCCGGAACGACTCGCCGAGATAGACCCGGCGTACCAGGGGATCGGCGACGATCTCGGCGGGCGTCCCCTCACGCAGCAGGCTGCCGTCATGGAGGATGTAGGCCCGGTCGATGAGCTCGAGCGCGTCGCGCACATTGTGGTCGGTGATCAGCACCCCGAGACCGCGGTCCTTGAGATGGCCCACGAGGCGGCGGATCTCGGCGACATTGATCGGGTCGATGCCGGCCAGTGGCTCGTCGAGCAGCAGGTAGCGGGGCTGGGAGGCGAGGGCGCGGGCGATTTCCGTACGTCGCCGCTCGCCGCCGGAAAGCGCCAGGGCCGGGCTCCTGCGCAGATGGCCGAGGCCGAACTCCTCCAGCAGTGCCTCGACCCGTGCCTCGGCCTTGGCCCGGTCGGGCTCGGCGATCTCGGCGATCGCCCGGATGTTGTCCTCGACGTCGAGGCCGCGGAAGATCGAGGCCTCCTGTGGCAGATAACCGACCCCGAGGCGACCGCGCCGATGCATGGGCAGGGCGGTGATGTCGCGGCCATCGAGCAGCACCCGTCCCTGATCGGCGGCGATCAGGCCGGTGATGATGTAGAAGGTGGTGGTCTTGCCGGCGCCGTTGGGACCGAGCAGCCCGACCGCCTCACCCGGGCGTACGGCGATCGAAACGTCCGACAGCACCTTGCGGCCGCCGAACGACTTGCCGAGTCCGCGTCCGGCCAGCCCGACGCTGTCCGCCTGCGGCTCGCGGCGCGTGGCGTCGGCCGTCTGGCTGTCGGGTCGGTCGATCACCTTCATTCGGTTCCGCTCTCCGCCTCGGTGGAACCGCTCCGCCGCCCGGCGGCGCCGAGATCCCGGGCCGGCACGAAGGTGGCGCGCACGCGGCCGCCGTTCTCCGCACCGGCGGTCATCACCGCCCGTCCGGCCTCGAGGTCGATGTCGAGGCGGGCGCCCTCGATGACGTTCTCGCCGCGGACCAGGACCACATTGCCCTCGAGCTGCATGGTGCCGCCCAACACATCATAGACGGCGCGACCGGCTTTGGCCGTGTCCTCGGGAGTGGAGATCACCACATTGCCCTCGGCCTCGATGCGCCGGATGACCTGGTCGGGGGTGGTCTGTTGCGC
>JALSRW010000393.1 GCA_026984595.1 Alphaproteobacteria bacterium | reverse complement strand
TGAGCCGACCGCCGGTCGCCGGATCGGGGGGGCGCCCGCAACGGGCGTCCCCCGCGTTTTTGCCGCCTTGCCCCGAACGACCGTCGCCGTCACCATGCCGGCCCCAGGAGGTGACGTCATGCGAATCGTGATCATCGGTGGCGGCGTGATGGGCAGTGCTCTGGCCTGGTGGTTGCTCCGGGATCTCGCCTTCTCGGGCGAGCTCGTGGTGGTCGAGCGCGATCCGAGTTACCGGCAGGCTTCCTCGGCACTCTCGGCGAGTTCGATCCGCCAGCAGTTCAGCATACCCGTCAACATCGCCATCAGCCGCTTCGGTTTCGCGTTCCTGCGCCGGGTGGACGGCCTGCTCGCCGTCGACGGCGAAGCACCGGCCCTCTCCCTCCTCGAGCGCGGCTATCTGATCCTCGCCGGTGAGCGGGGCGAGTCCGTCCTGCGGGCCAATCACGAGGTGCAGAGAGCCCATGGCGTCGAAGTGGCGCTGCTCGCACCGGACGAACTCCGGGCGCGCTTTCCCTGGCTGTCGGTGGAAGGAGTGGCCCTCGCCTCGCTCGGGCTTTCGGGGGAGGGCTGGTTCGACGGCTGGGCATTGCTGCAGGGCTTCCGCAGAGCCGCCATCGCTCTCGGCGCCCGCTATCTGACCGAGGAGGTGGTGGCCGGTGAGCGCCGGGGAAGTCGGGCCATGGCAGTGCGTCTCGCCTCGGGCGAGCGCATCGCCGGGGATATCTTCGTCGACGCTGCCGGCCCCTGGGCCGGGCGGATCGCCGCCATGTTCGATCTGGAGCTGCCGGTCGAGGCCCGTCGGCGCTGCGTCTACATGTTCGAGACCCCCGAGCCGCCGGCGGAAGCCCCGCTGCTGGTGGACCCTTCGGGTTTCTGGTGCCGCCCCGAGGGGCGGGGGTTCATCTGCGGGCGGCCACCCTCGCCCGAGGAAGATCTGCCCGATCTGCCGCTGATCGCCGAAGACCGCTTCTTCGAGGAGGAGATCTGGCCCCATCTCGCGCATCGCGTGCCCGCCTTCGAGCGACTGCGGCTGCACTCGAGCTGGGCCGGCTACTACGCTTGGAACCGTTTCGACCAGAACGCCCTTCTCGGGCCCCACCCCGAGGTCGAGAACCTCCATTTCATGGCCGGCTTTTCCGGCCACGGTATCCAGCAGGCGCCGGCGATCGGCCGCGGCATCGCCGAGCGCATCCTCCATGGCCGCTATCTCGGCCTCGATCTCTCGCCCCTGGATGTCGAACGGCTGGTCGCCGGCAGGCCGCTGCGCGAGCAGGCCGTGATCTGAAACCGATCACTCGACGGAGGGAATCCGATGCGCCGTCACACGATCTTCCTCCTTTTCGCCGCGCTGTTCCACACCAGCGCATTGCTCGCCGCCGAGGATCCGCTCGCCCTTCTCGAACAGGCCGGCAGCCTGCTGCGTCAGGGAGATGCCGTCGCCGCCTTCGAAACCGCGCGACGCGCGACCATCGCCATCTCCGGGGCGATGCCGCTCACGGTCCGGCGTGCCGAGCTGGTGGCACGACCCGTGGAGGGCTACGGTATGTACGAGAAGCGGGCCGACCGTCGTTTCCGGGGCGACGAACCGGTGCTGATCTACGCCGAACCCGCGGGATACCGCATCGAGGGCGAAGGTCCCTATCGCTGGGGGTTCGCCGCGGATGTCGCCATCGCCACGCCCGCAGGCGAGATTCTGAGCGGCAAGTACGATTTCGGAAGCTGGACCTTCACGAGCCAGGAACCCAATCTCGAAACCTTCCTGATGCTCACCCTCGAGTTCAGCGGCCTGCCGGCGGGCACCTATCAGGTGATCATCGACCTTCGGGACCGCTACGCAGAAGGTGCCACCGCCCGTTTCGCCCTTCCCATCGAAATTGTCGAATGAGCGTCACGTTCCCCCGGCGCGAGGATCGAAGGGCGGACTCCCGGCGGCGAACGGCGTCAGTGCCCGATGGTAGGCGGCAGTCACCGGCACCGGTATGCCGTGTTTCGCACCGAGGCGCAGGACCGCACCGGTGAGCCAGTCGAGCTCGAGCCGCTTTTCCGCCTCGAGGTCGTTGAGCAGCGAAGAACGCATCGCCCCCGGTAGCCCCTGCACGAAAGCGGCGATCCGCTCCGGCAGATCGACCGGCAGCGGCACGCCGCTCGCCCGGCCCACCGCCGTCGCCTCCTCCAGCATGGCACGGAGATCGCGCCACAGCGCGGGATCCTCC
>JALSRW010000392.1 GCA_026984595.1 Alphaproteobacteria bacterium | reverse complement strand
GCGGAGATGTGTGCGACCAAGGCGCTGCTGGCCGGTGACGGCGATGTCATCGCCGACATCTACCGTGAGCGCGTGGTTGCCCGTGGCTTCGGCTCGGGAGCCTGGGGCTGGGGCACGGCCTACCAGATCAAGGGTGGCATCTGAGGTCAGCGGTCGGAGGGCGCGCGCCCTCCGACCCCTCCCCTTCCAGCTTCCGGGCGGCGGGGTTGAACCTCGCCGCTTTTTGTCGGAAAGCGCGTGCGACAGGTGAAGGAGCCCGATATCATGGTGCAGCCTTCGGATTCCACGCAGCCCCCGGGAGGAGCCGCGATCCTGTTGCGGGTCGTCCTTGCCCTGGCGCTGCTGCTCGCCGTGCTCTGGGCGGTATGGGGGTTCAAGGATCGCCCCGTCGCCGAGCGTCCGCTGCTGTTCGATAAGGGGCGCTATCTCGGCCAGCCGGACCAGCCCGTGGATCCCGAGACCATCGAACGCACACGCCTGCGCGCGCGTCTGCACGGTCACGTCTGACGAGGAGAGGTGGACATGCTCCGGCGCGGCTCACCCCGGCGTTCGTTGGCGCTTCTGTTCCTTGCCGTCCTTTTCTTCGTGATCCCGCTGCTCGTGGTGATGGCCCAGACCGCGCCGCCACCAAGCGTGCGCCCACCGGGCGGCGTCGTAGTCGGCGAACCCGAGCCGCCGCCCGTGAACATCCTCCCCGAGGACAGTCGCAGCGACATCTGGCGCAAGATCCGCCGCGGGGAGCCGGGCACGGTGTCGATCCCCAATCCCCTCGCCGGCCAGCTGGTGCAGAGTGAGGGCGAGAACTGGCGTACCGTGCGTCAGGGCCCCTATCGGGCCTATGCGGGATGGTTCCTCATTCTCGTCATTGTCCTGATCGCAGTGTTCTTCATCCTGCGCGGTCGCGTCCGGGTCGAGCAGGGTTTCTCCGGGATCCGCATCCCCCGTTTCAACTTTTTCGAACGGTTCGTTCACTGGCTGACGGCGATCTCCTTCATTGTCCTCGGCCTCACCGGCCTCAACATGCTCTATGGTCGCGAACTGCTCATGCCGCTTCTGGGCAAGGCACGGTTCGCCGAGCTTACCATGTGGGGCAAGCTCGCCCACAACTACCTCGCCTTCGCCTTCATGCTCGGGATTGCGCTCATCTTCCTGCAGTGGGTATGGTTCAACCTGCCGAACCGCCATGACATCCAGTGGCTGCTTCGGGGCGGCGGGATCTTCGGCGGCGGCCATCCCCATGCGAGGAAGTTCAACGCCGGACAGAAGCTCGTCTTCTGGATCGTGGTTCTCGGCGGCACGTCACTGAGCCTTTCCGGGCTGCAGCTGCTGTTTCCCTATCAGTTCTCCTTCTTCGCCGACACCTTTGCCGCATTCAATGCCTGGTTCGGTACCGAGCTTCCCACCGAGCTCTCTCCGATCCAGGAACAGCAGCTCGCACTCGTCTGGCACGGCGTGGTGGGCGTGTTCATGATCGCGGTCATCATCGGCCACATCTACATCGGAACCCTGGGCATGGAGGGTGCCTTCGATGCCATGTGGAGCGGCGAGGTCGACCTCAACTGGGCGCGCGAGCACCACGACCTCTGGGTCGAGGAGCTGGAGGCCAAGGGGCGGGTCGCGCAACCGGCGGAGTAATGCTGCGGCCTTTGCTTTCGCCCTCCTCCTTCTGAAGCTCGCGGCCGGCGTGGCGTGGGCGCAGCCGGTGCTTACCCCCGAGGAGGTCAGCAAGCGCCTCGTCGCGCGCTACGGGGTCGAGGTCCTCGCCGTCCGCACGCTGGATGAGGGAGATCGGCCGGTCTATGCGGTCACCGTCATGATGCCGGAGGATGCGGGCAACGTCGCCTTTCAGATCGGCGTGCTCTACGTCGATGCCGAGACGGGGGAACTCGTCCCCCGTCCACGGCCTGGCGGGAAAGAGGAGTGGCGCACGCCGGAGCCGGGCCGGGAGCTCAGGCGGCGAAGCTTGGAGCGCGGTTCTTCGTGAGGACAATGACATGTTACGGGCCATCAAATCTGCGCTTCGGGCGCGGAGCTTCGCGGCTCCGCTTGGGGCCGCCGCCCTTCTGGCCTCCCTTGCGGCGGAGGCGGAACCGACGCCCTTCGTCGGGCACGGCGGGCCGGTCAAGGGCATCGCGGCGGCGGAGGCCGGCCTCGCCACGGCCGGCTTCGACTACAGCGTCGTCCTGTGGAATCCGGCAGAGGGAATGCCGAGGCTA
>JALSRW010000391.1 GCA_026984595.1 Alphaproteobacteria bacterium | reverse complement strand
GTCGCGCTCAAGGAACGCGGCTACCGGGTGAGCCGGGTCGATGCCGGCCGCGATCTGCCGATGGTACTGGCCGAGCTGCGGCCGGACGTGATCTTCAACGCCCTGCACGGCCGCTTCGGCGAGGATGGCCGGGTGCAGGGGCTGTTCGACCTCATGGGCATTCCCTACACCCATTCCGGCGTGCTGGCCTCGGCCCTGGCGATGGACAAGCCGATGGCCCGGCGCATCTTCGCCGGGGCCGGACTGCGGGTGCCCGAGGGCTGCGAGATCCGCTTTTCCGAGTTGCTCGAACGGCCCCCCCTGCCGCCCCCCTTCGTCGCCAAGCCGGCGGCGGAGGGCTCCAGCGTCGGGGTGATGATCGTCCGCGATCCCGATCTCGCCGAATTGCGTTGCCGCAACGATATCGACGGCGATGCGCGGATGCTGGTGGAGCGCTACATTCCCGGTCGCGAGCTGACCTGTTCGGTGCTCGGCGGCGAGGCCCTGGCGGTCACCGAGATCGCGCCGGAAGAGGGTTTCTACGACTATCGCGCGAAATATACCCCCGATGTCGCCCGCCATCTGCTTCCGGCTCCGCTCCCCGAACCCGTCTATGCGCAGGTCATGGAAGCGGCGGTGCGGGCGCACGAGGCGCTGGGATGCCGCGGTCTGAGCCGGGCCGATTTCCGCTTCGACCCCGAGGAGGGTGAAGCCGGTCTCTACATCCTGGAGGTCAACACCCAGCCCGGCATGACACCGCTTTCCCTGGCGCCCGAGCAGGCCGCCCACTGCGGCATGTCCTTCGCCGATCTGGTGGTCCGGCTGCTGGAGGATGCCCGATGCGACAGGTGAACCGCCTGGTGCGCCGCAGCCGCGCGGCCCTGCGCCAGCCCCCCCGTCCGCGCTGGCTCGCGCCCTTGCGCCGGCTGGGCATTCTGGCATTGGTGCTCGGCGCGCTCTCTGGTATGACATACCTCATGGTTGAGACGGGCTATGCGGCCGCCGCCTATGAACGCCTGCGCGGGCAGCTCCGCCTGGCCGAGGATCGTTTGGGGCTGCGGGTTCGCGACGTTCTGACGCAAGGCCGCCAGCGGACCTCGCGCCGGGAGCTGAGGCAGGCCCTTGCGCCCTACGAAGGGCAATATATACTTGCAGTTGAGCTACAGGCCGTCCGTCAGCGGCTGGAACGTCTGCCCTGGGTCCGTCGTGCAACCGTCAAGCGCCTGCTTCCCTCGACGCTGCTGGTCCGCCTCGAAGAGCACCAGCCCGCCGCCCTGTGGCGGGGGCCGGAGGGTCTGCGGTTGATCGGCCGCGATGGCGAAGCGATCCCCATCGAGGACCTCCGGGCCTTCCGTGATCTCCCCCTTCTCTACGGCGACCGGGCACCGGCGAAAGCGGCGGCACTCTACCGGCTGCTGCGCAGCGAACCGGAGCTGGCCCGGCGGGTGACCGGCGCGGCGCTGATCGGCGACCGGCGCTGGGATGTGTTCCTCGACGGCCGCACCACCGTCCGCCTTCCCGAAACCGAACCCGAAAAGGCCTGGCGTCTGCTCGCCCGCGAACAGCAGCGCAGCCGGATCCTGGAACGGGCAATCGACGCGGTCGACCTGCGCAATCCCGGTTGGATCGTGCTGCGGCTCAACGATCGCATCCTGCGCAAACCAGGGAGGAAAGCAGCATGACGACGCGGACACTGGACCGCGCCGGCAGAGGCGTGAGACCAGCACTCAACGGCATACGCACCACACCGGTCACGGTTCTCGACATCGGCACCACCAAGATCGCCTGTTTCATCGCCCGACCGCGCCCCTCGCACGGCTTCGCTCTGGTGGGTCGCGGCTACCAGGCGGCCGAGGGCTTCAAGGGCGGTGAGGTGATCGATGTCGATGCTGCCGAGGCCTCGCTCGCCGCGGCCCTCCACGAGGCCGAGGAGCAGGCCGGCGACACCGTGCGCGAGGTGGTGATCGTCACCAATGCCGGAAAACCGGTTTCGCGGCAGGTGCGGGTGGGCCAGGAGCTCGGCGGTGCCACCGTGCGAGACGAGCAGCTCCGGGCGCTGCTGGTGGAGGCCCGGGCCACCGCCTCCGACACCGAACACGAGGTGCTGCACACGGTTCCGGTGAGTGTCTATCTCGATGGCGGGCGCCCGCTCAAGGATCCGCGGGGGGCGCGGGGAGAGCGTCTGGAGATGCTGGCCACCGTGGTCCGGGCGCGGCGGCAGCCGCTCCGCGACCTCATCACC
>JALSRW010000390.1 GCA_026984595.1 Alphaproteobacteria bacterium | reverse complement strand
GGACCGCCCGCGACAACCCTTCGTCGAGCGTGAAGCGCTCGCGGCTCCAGTCGGGCGAAGCGCCGAGCCGCTTGAGCTGGTGGATGATCTGGCCGCCCGATTCCTCCTTCCACCGCCAGACCTCCTTGAGAAAGGCCTCGCGGCCCATCTCCCGCCGCTCGCGGCCCTCGGCGGCGAGCTTGCGCTCGACCACCATCTGGGTGGCGATACCGGCATGGTCGGTGCCCGGCTGCCAGAGGGTGTCGCGCCCGCGCATGCGGTGAAAGCGCACCAGCGTGTCCTGGATGGTGAAGGTCAGCGCATGGCCCATGTGCAGATTGCCGGTGACGTTGGGCGGCGGCATCATGATGCACCAGGGAACGGTCCCTTCGCGCATCCGCGGCGCGAACAGGCCGGTTTTCTCCCAGGCCTCGTAGATGCGCTGTTCCACCTCGTTCGGGCGGTAGGTCTTCTCCAGCATGCGCCAACCCATCGGAAAAGGAGATGTCGGGGCTTCTCGCAACTGCGAAGGCGTTTAGGCGAAAGGCGCCGTCGCGGCAAGGCGGGCGACCGCCGGCCGGCGCTGCGGGCCGGCTCCGGCCGGTGCGCGCCGCGCGGCGTAGGAATGGCACGTCGCGGGTGACGCGCATGTCGGGAGGTGGGCGGATGCGGATCCCGCCCTGTGTCGCTCTGAGCCTGCTGCTGGCCGCCTGCGCCGGGCCGCTCGTGCCCTTCGCCACCGATACCCCGCCCCTGATCCTGACCACCATCGACAAGGCCGGGATCGGCGACGACCGGGCGCGGTTCCGCGAGATCCTCTGCGCCGTGGAAGCCGACCACGGCGCCCGATGGCCGCACGATCGCCCCTGCGAGCGGATCCTCTGGAAGGTCGACGGCGAGCCGTCGCCGAGCGGCCGGCCCGTCTCTCTCGGGCCGCCGGCGATGCGCTTTCGGGTGGTACTGGTGAGCGGATTCGGAGCCGATTGCTTCGCCCCCTATGTGCGGCTGCTGGAGGATGCCGAGCCGCTGATGCGCGAGCTCGGCCATCGCCTCGAACAGGTGCCGGTGACGGCCTTCGGCAGCGTCGCCCAGAACGCCCGGATCCTGCGCGATTTCGTCGAGGGTCTGGCCCTCGAACCCGGCGAGCGGATCGTGTTGCTGGGCTATTCCAAGGGAGTGCCGGACAGTCTCGAGGCGCTTCGCAGCTACCCCGAACTGCGGGAGAAAATCGCCGCCTTCGTCAGCCTCGCCGGTGCGGTCAACGGCTCGCCACTGGCCGAGGTGGTGCCGGGCTGGATCGAGGAGCTGGTGGCGCTGCTGCCCGGCACCGCCTGCCATATGGGTGACGGAAGGGCGCTCCGGGATCTGCGGCCGAAGGTGCGCCTCGAGGCGGTGGCCGAGGCGCCGGCGATTCCGCCCGTGCCCAGCTTCTCGCTGGTTTCCTTCGCACCGGAGAAGGAGATCTCGAGCCTGCTGCGGCCCTTCTGGGGCAAGCTCGCCGGCGCCGATCCGCGCAACGACGGCCAGGTCCTCTGGTACGATCAGCTCGTGCCCGGAAGCACGCTCCTGGGCTATCTACGGGGTGACCATCTGGCGGTCGGTGTGCCGGTCGCCGAGCGCATGCCTCTGCTCGCGGCCGAGCGTATCGACCGCAACGGCTTCCCCCGCGCCATCCTGCTGGAAGCGGTGCTGCGCTACCTCGAGGAACGGCTGGGCGGGCCGCGGGTCACCCGACCGCCGGCAGCAGCGGCGCCGCCTCCCCGATCGTCACCAGACGGCGGATCTCGTCGCTCCTGAACCCCAGCGCCCGCGGCCGGCGCACGCCGGGCAGCAGCACCACATCGTAGAGCTCGCCGACGATGCCCTCGAAGCGCAGCCAGTGGCGGATCTCGCCGCTGTCGAGATCGACGACCAAAAGGCCGCAGCGGGGAACGGCGCCTCGCGCCTCCAGTTCCCGGTCCAGCGCCAGCCCCCGGAACATGGCATCACCCCGCGGTTTGGAGATGCCGACCACCGCCCAGTTGCCATGGAAGGCCAGACCGCGGGCATAGCCCGGGCAGAAGGTCACCCGCTCGAAGCGCCCGCTCGCGGGATCGAGATGCCCCAGCCAGCCACTGCCGGATTCCAGGAGCCACAGGCGCTCACGGTACCAGCGCGGCGAGTGCGGCATCGACAAGCCCTCCGCCACCACCCGGTCGGTCGCGAGATCGATCACCACGCCGCCCTCGCTGCGGTGATCCCGC
>JALSRW010000389.1 GCA_026984595.1 Alphaproteobacteria bacterium | reverse complement strand
GAAACGAGCGGATCCTGGGAACCCTCTATATCGGCAGCGAGCGGATCACGCATCGAACCGGCGGCCGTCCCGCTCCCGAGGAGATGGGACAGCCATGGCCCTCCCCCTGAAGGCGCTGGCGGCCGGCGCCGTGTTCGGCTTGCTCGCCGCCTGCCAGAGCGCCGCCGAGCATCGGGCCGCGTTCGAGGAAGAGATCCGAGCGAGCTGCACGGAGCAGGGGTTCGCTGTCGACAGTGATGCCTTCCGGCTGTGCCTGCTGCTGGAAACCACCAACGTCCGGCTACAGAACATCGAGCGCCGGCTCGACATCCTCGACATGGATCTGCAGCGGGACGGAGCGGTCGCTCCCGGCTGCCGGAGCTGCCTCTGAGCGGGGATCAGAGCCGCGGCAGCAGATGGCGCAGGATCGCCGCGGAACTCGCCGCCACCTCCTCGACGAAGGTGGCGAAATCGAAGCGCGAGGTACCGCCGGCGAGATCGGACAGGGCGCGGATGTCGAGCCATCCCACACCGAACGCTTCGCAGACCTGGGCCAGCGCACCGCCTTCCATCTCCACCGCCTTGCCGCCCAGTTCGCGGAACAGCCGCTCGCGGGTGGCCTCGCAGTGGATGTACTGATCGCCCGAGAGGATGGTGCCGAAGACGATCCGCGGCCGCCCGTCGGTGCCGCCGGCACGCCTGGAGAGGGGCGGCAGGGAAACGCCCTCGAGGGCGGCCCGCACCTTCGCCAGAAGCGGCTCCGGCACGGCATAGCCGAGGCGGTCGGTGGGGTTGAAGAAGGGCACATGGCCGGCCTGATAGGTGGTCAGCCGCCGCTCCTCGATCACCCCGGCATCGTGCTGGACGGTGCGATCGGCGACCACCACGTCGCCGATGTGCAGGGCCGGGTCGAGGCCGCCGGCGACACCGCTGAAGATCACCGGATCGGCGCCGAAGCGGTCGACCAGCAGGGTGGTCACCATCGCCGTGTTGACTTTGCCGATGCCGGCGCCCACCAGCACCACCTCACGGCCCTCGAGGCGGCCCTGCAGAAAATCGAGACCGGCGCGCCGTTCCACGGTTTCGGCCACCAGCGCCGCCTCGAGCTCGACCAGTTCCTGGGGGATGGCACAGATGATGCCGATGGGCATGGCAGGAGCTCCAGCTCGTGGATCTTGTCGGGATCGCCGGTTGCGCGCAACCTAGCAGCGGCCGCCGGCGAGAACGAGAGGGTGACGCGCGAGGGCAGGAAACGATGGGACCGGACAGACATCTTCGCGGCATCGATCATCTGCTGGTGGCGGTCGCCGACCTCGAGGGGGCGGCCGCCGACTACCGCCGGCTGGGTTTCGCCGTGACCCCGCGCGGCCGGCATCGTGGCTGGCCCACCGGCAATTACTGCGTGATGTTCGAGGAAGGCTATCTGGAACTGCTCGGACGGGTGGAGTCGGGGCCGGAGCGGCACCGCATCGACGCATCTCTGGAGCGCGGCGAAGGGGGCCTCGGCATCGCCCTTGCCAGCGACGATCCCGAGGCCACCGCCGCCGCCTGGCGGGCCGCCGGCATCGCCGTCGAAGGGCCCCTCGATCTGTCGCGTCTGCTGGAGGAGGGGGAAGGGATCACCCTGCGCTTTCGCAACGCCATGCCCGATCCCTGCGAGCTCGGCGATTTCGTGCTGTTCGCCTGCCATCACCTGACGCCGCATCTGCTGCGCCGCCCCGAATGGCTGCGGCATGCCAACGGCGCCAGAGCACTGCGGAGCTGCACCATCCTCGCCGCCGACCCGGAGCCGCTGGCCGAGGCCCTGACCCGGCTGCTGGGTGCCGCGGCACGCAGCGAGACCGACCGGGTCGTCACCTTCCAGACCGGCGGCGCACCGATCTTGCTGGCGCCACCCGAAGACGCGCTGCTGCTGCACCCCACCCTGGAGGAGCTGGAGCCGGGGGACGAGCCGCGGCTCGCCGCGATCTCGCTGGAAGTACCCGATCCCGAGCGCAGTGCGGCCTTTCTGCGCGAGCGCGGGCTGTCGGCGCGGCGCATCGCCGACGGCTACGGCCTGCCGCCCGCCGTCGCCCGCGGCGTGGCCCTGGAATTCGTCGCCTGAGCGATGGCCGCAGCCGGACTGGTGGGCCCGGCAGGATTCGAACCTGCGACCAGACCGTTATGAGCGGCCGGCTCTAACCGCTGAGCTACGGGCCCGCGGATGCTATAGGTCGCCGCCGGAGAGGTCTCAAGAGCGGCCGCACCGA
>JALSRW010000388.1 GCA_026984595.1 Alphaproteobacteria bacterium | reverse complement strand
CGATGCCGAGTTGCGGCAGGCCGAGATAGATCAGATAGACTTGGAGCAGCAGCGGCGTGCCGCGGAAGAAGGAGATGTAGAAGGTCGAGAGACCATAGGCCACGGCACTGCTGGAGAGACGGGCCAAGGCTCCGACCAAGGCCAGAAGCGAGGCGCAGGCGATGGAGATCAGGGAAATATAGACGGTGGTGAAGGCGCCGGTGAAGACGAGGATCGGCAGCCGATCGGCAATGAAACCGAAGCTCAGATCGAAGGAATAGAAAAAAGCCAGGAAGACGAACATCAGCTCGGCCCAGACGATGCCGATCTGGACCTTGCGGGGGAACAGGCGCAGAAGTGCGCCGTTGGCCACCAGAAAGGCGGCGATCGGGGCCGCCAGCAGGATGCGGGCGAGCCAACTCCCCGCCCAGCCCTCGCCGAATCCGAGAAGCTCCAGCACCGCCCGGGCGATGGCGTCGTCGCCCGGCACCAGCCAGGCGAACACCGCAGTCAGCAGAACGAAGACCAGAACGCGTCTGGCCCCCCGGCCGGTTCGGAGGTATTCCATGGTACCGGCGGGCAGGGCCGCACCCGCCGGTACCGTGGGCATGCGCAAGGTTTACTGCGCCTTCGTCAGATCGACGCCATACCATTTGACGGAGAGCTCGGAGAGCGTGCCGTCGGCATGCATCTCGTCGACGATCCGCTTGATCTCGGCGGCGAACTCGGGATCGCCCTTGTCGATGGCCACCGCCAGGGGCTCGTAAAAGACGGGATCGCCGAGTACCTTCAGCGGGTAGCCGGCGTCGATCGCGCCCTTGATGGTAGGCAGGGCGGAAATCCCGGCATCGAGGCGGACCCCATCACCCAGCCGGAGATCGTCGAAGACGTTCGTGTCGGTCTCGTAGGTGCGGATCTCGCCCGGCGTCACCTTGTACTCGAAGGGCGGCACGCCCTCGGCGTCGATCGTCAGGTTGTGCTTCAGATAGAACTCGTAAGTGCAGGCGCCGCAGGTGCCGATGATCTTGCCGTTGAGGTCCTCGACCTTGGTGTACTTGGCGTCCTCGTGAACCACGAAGGAAGCCGGCGTGTAGTAGTAGATGGCCGGGAAATCGAGCACCTCGGCCCGTTCCTTGGTCGGGGTCATGGAGCCCACGGAGACGTCCCAGCGACCACCCCAGCGACCGGCGGTGATGATTTCCCAGGCCGGGGTGACGAACTCGACCTTGGCACCGAGCCGCTCGGCGAGCTCGGTGGCCACGTCGATATCGAACCCTTCGAAGGTCCCATCCGGCTTCTGCGAGGATTGTGGCGGGTAGGCCGGATCGGTGGCCACTCGCAGAACGCCGCTGCTCTTGACCCGGTCGAGTACTTCACCGGCCTGCACCGAGCCGACCGCAAACGCCGTGATCGCGGCCACCATGGCCACACCGAGAAACCGTTGCATGAGTTCCCTCCTCTACATGTTCCTTCCCCGCCGGTGCCGGGGCGGTACCCCTTGCCGGTGGTGCATGGCGGCGATAGTAGGAAGCGCTCCTGGGTTCCACAAGCTTTGCCTGCCGCAGGGTGCCTTCGATGGAACGAGCCTCTTCCGGCGATGGCGTCGTTCGGCGTTTCGCCGCGCGCGTGACCCGTATCGCCGAGCGCCCGGGCGGCGGCTGGGCGATCCATTACGATGCGGTGGAGCGTCGGGCGCGCGGCGAGAAGGTGATTCTGCTGTCGATCGGCGATCACGAATTCGCGACCCCGGCGCCCATCGTCGAGGCCGCCATCGCCGCGCTGCGCCAGGAACACCACCACTACACTCCGGCGGCCGGCATCCCCGAACTGCGGCGGGCGATCGCCGCATTCTATGCGGACAAGGCGGTGATCCCGGTGGAGGATCGCAACATCGTGGTCATGCCGGGCGCCCAGGGGGGCCTCTACGCCCTCCTGCAATGCCTGGTGCAGAGCGGCGACGAGGTGTTGGTACCGGAGCCCATGTACGTCACATATCCCGAGACGGTGGCGGCCAGCGGCGCCCGCCTCGTGCCGGTGCCGCTGGCGGCGGCGCGCGGTTTCGCCCTCGAGGTCGAAGCCCTGGCCGCCCGGGTCACCGGCCGTACCCGGGCGGTACTGATCAACACCCCTCACAATCCCACCGGCACGGTGATCCCGCGCGAGACCATGGCGGAGCTCGTCGCGCTGTGCCGGCGGCACGGTCTCTGGCTCGTCTCCGACGAGGTCTATGCCGGGATGGTCTACGGCGGCGGCCAT
>JALSRW010000387.1 GCA_026984595.1 Alphaproteobacteria bacterium | reverse complement strand
AACGGCGGCAAGCGCATCCGCCCGACCCTCATCGACCGGATTCAGGATCGTCACGGGCGGACCATCTACAAGCACGACCGGCGCCCCTGTCCGGGCTGCGATGCCGCCGAATGGACCGGTCAGGCGCCGCCCGAGATCCCCGACGACCGGGAACAGATCGTCGATCCGCGCATCGCCTATCAGATTGTGCACATGCTCGAGGGCGTGGTCCAGCGGGGCACCGGCCGGCGCATCGGCACGCTCGGCATTCCGCTCGCCGGCAAGACGGGAACCACCAACGACGCCTTCGACACCTGGTTCGTCGGTTTTTCTCCCGATCTCGCCGTTGGCGTCTTCGTCGGTTTCGATCGCCCGCGCTCGCTCGGTCCGGGCGAGGAGGGGTCGAGCGCGGCGGCGCCGATATTCCGTCGGTTCATGGCCGACGCGCTCAAGGGACGTCCGGCGATCCCCTTCCGCATCCCCGAAGGCATCCGCCTCGTGCGGGTGAATGCGACAACCGGTCTGCCCGCACGACCGGGCGAAAAAAACGTCATTCTCGAAGCCTTCATCCCCGGCACCGAGCCCGACCCGGCGAAGGTGGCGGTGCTTGACGGGCCGGGCTCTCTGGGGCAAGAGGGCACCTTGCGAAAGGGAACCGGCGGCCTCTATTGAAGAGCGGTTGCCCTTCGCCCTTGCCAATGTATGAGGACGGATATGCGTGCCGAAGCTCAGGCTCTGGTCGATAAAATCAAGCAGTCTCTGGCGCTGCTGAGGAGGCATCTTTGACTGGGATGCCGCCCTTGAACGTCTCGACGAGCTGAACAGCGAAGTCGAAAATCCCGACCTCTGGAACGATCCGGACCGCGCGCAGGCGTTGATGCGCGAGCGCACGCGGCTGGATTCGGCGATCTCCGGCTGTCGCGAGATCGAACGCGAGCTCGAGGACACCGTCGAACTGATCGAGCTCGCCGAGGCCGAGGGTGACGGGGCGATGGTCGACGAAGGCGTGCAGGTGCTCGAAAAGCTCGCCGCCCGGGCGCGCGAGAAGGAGATCGAGAGCCTGCTCTCGGGCGAGGCGGACGCTTCGGACTGCTATATCGAGATCCATTCCGGCGCCGGCGGGACGGAGAGTCAGGACTGGGCCGAGATGCTCCTGCGCATGTATTTGCGCTGGGCCGACCGCCGCGGCTTCAAGACCGAGATCATCCATTACTCGCCCGGAGAGGAGGCGGGCATCAAGTCGGCGACGATCCTGGTCCGTGGCGAGAATGCCTATGGCTGGGCGAAGACCGAGTCCGGCGTCCATCGCCTGGTGCGCATCTCACCCTATGACAGCTCGGCGCGGCGGCACACGAGCTTCGCCTCGGTGTGGGTCTATCCCGTTGTTGACGAGAACATCGAGGTGACCATCGAGGACAAGGATCTCAAGATCGACACCTACCGCTCTTCGGGTGCCGGTGGGCAGCATGTGAACACGACCGACAGTGCCGTGCGCATCACGCACATTCCCACCGGCATCGTCGTCGCCTGCCAGAACGAGCGCTCGCAGCACAAGAACCGCGCCACCGCGATGAAGATGCTGAAGGCCCGGCTCTACGAGCGCGAGCTGCAGAAGAAGGAAGAGGAGGCGGCCGCGGCGCATGCGCAAAAGAGCGACATCGGCTGGGGGCACCAGATCCGGTCATACGTGCTGCAGCCCTATCAGATGGTCAAGGATCTGCGCACCGGGATCGAATCGAGCCAGCCCGACAAGGTCCTCGACGGCGATCTCGACCCCTTTCTCGCGGCCGCGCTGGCGGCGCGGATTCATGGCGAGAACGCCGTCGCGACCGCTGCTGCAGTTGCGGGCGAAGAGCGGGGCCGAGGGCGTGACGGATGACCCGCCAGAAGGTCCGTCACCCGTGGAAAGGGGCGTCATTCGCCGGCTTGGCCGGCGAATCCATGGTCGGGCCGGACGCCCTGCCTGCCGGTGGACCCGCCGGCCAAGCCGTCGGGTGACGACTGAAAGAGGGCCGTCGGGTGACGACTGAAAGAGGGCCGTCGGGTGACGCGGGAGGTGTCGGGTGACGACAGAAAGCATCGTCGGGTGACGGGGGAGGGGCGTCGACGGAAGAGGGCGTCGGACTCTGAAAAGGGGCGTCATTCGCCGGCTCGACCGGCGAATCCATGGTCGGGCCGGACGCCCTGCCTGCCGGTGGACCCGCCGGCCAAGCCGTCGGGTGACGACTGAAAGAGGGCCGTCGGGTGACGCGGGAG
>JALSRW010000386.1 GCA_026984595.1 Alphaproteobacteria bacterium | reverse complement strand
CAGCCTCCCCTCGCGGAAGCGATAGCCGAGCAGCTCCTGCAATTCGGCCAGGCTGCGCCGGTCCGCGACCCCGCCGCCGGCGCGGCGGCTCTTCGTCCCGCCCGCGGTCACTCGATCGGCTTGAGCAGGCGATCGTAGCGGATCGCCCAGGGCCACTTCCAGATTTCCCACCAGTTGGCACTGCCATCGACCGAGAAGAACAGGATCTCGGCGCGACCGATCAGATTCTCCACCGGTACGAAACCGACATGGCTGACGCGGCTGTCGAGCGAGTTGTCGCGATTGTCCCCCATCACGAAGACATGACCGGGTGGCACCTCGTAGACCTCGGTATTGTCGAGCCGCCCGAAGGGGGTGAGGTCCATCACCAGATGGCTGCCGTTGCCCGGCAGGGTCTCCCGGTACACGGTGCCGCGGTCGCTGCTGCCCGGCTCGGAGAACTCCCCGACCCGCTCCATCTTGGCCGGCTCGCCATTGATCCAGACGACGCCGTTCTTCACCTGCACGCGGTCCCCGGGCAGGCCCACCACCCGCTTGATGTAGTCGGTGCGATTGTCGGAGGGCAGCTTGAACACCACCACATCGCCGCGTTCCGGCATGCGGGCAAAGATGCGACCCGACCAGAGCGGCAGGCTGAGCGGCAGCGAATAGCGGCTGTAGCCGTAGGAGAACTTGGAAACGAACAGGTAATCGCCGACCAGCAGGGTGGGCTTCATCGATCCCGAGGGAATGTTGAAGGGTTCGTAGGCGAAGGTGCGCACCACGAGCGCGATGGCGACGGCATAGACCAGCGTCCGTACCGTCTCGAGAAAGCCCCCGGTCTTCTTTTCGGCCATGCTCAAGGGTTTGTTCATCTGTTTCGCCATGTGAATGTCAGCTCTCGGATGCCCTCGGGCGCGGTGCGGTGGCGCCCCGGACGGCGGCCGCGGCGGCTCAGCCTAATGGAGCGCGGTTCGCAGGTAAAGCCACCCCCCATGCCGCTTCTCAGCGCGCCGGAACGGCGCTGATGATGACGATCGCCTGGGCGATGGGCGGCTCGTCGGTCAGGGTGAGCTCGATCACCGGGCGCATGCCGACCGGTGTGATTTCCGCGAGACGGGCGGCGGCACCGCCGGTCAGGGCCAGGGTGGGCTTGCCCGAAGGGGCGTTGACGACACCGATGTCGCGCCAGTAGACGCCGCGCCGAAAGCCGGTACCGAGGGCCTTGGCACAGGCCTCCTTGGCCGCGTAGCGCTTGGCATAGGTATCGGCCCGCCGCAGCCGTCGCTCCGCCTTGACGCGCTCGGTTTCGGTGAACACCCGCGAGGTGAAACGCTCGCCGAAACGCTCGAGCGTACGCTCGATCCGACGGATGTCGATCAGATCGCTGCCGATCCCGAGGATCATGCGCCGCGTGCCTCGTCCATCAGCCGGCGCATGGTGCGCACCGCCTCTACGAAGCCGACGAACACCGCCTCGCCGATCAGATAGTGGCCGATATTGAGTTCGACGATCTCGGGGATCGCCGCCACCGGCGCGACATTGGCATAGCCGAGGCCGTGTCCGGCATGGCATTCGAGACCCAGCTCGCGGCACAGCGCGGCGGCCCGCACCAGCCGCTCGAGCTCGGCCGCCCGCGCCTCGCCTTCGGCCTCGCAATAGCTGCCGGTATGCAGCTCGACCACCGGTGCGCCCACCCGCTTCGCCGCCTCGAGCTGGCGCGGCTCGGGATCGACGAACAGGGAGACGCGCACGCCGCATTGCGTAAGGGCCGCCACGAAGGGCCGCAGCCGGGCCTCGCCGCCGACCACATCGAGCCCGCTTTCGGTGGTCCGCTCCTCCCGCCTCTCGGGCACGATGCAGCAGGCATGGGGACGGATGCGCCGGGCGATCTCCAGCATCTCGTCGGTGGCGGCGATCTCCAGGTTGAGCGGCAGGTCGCATTCGGACGCCAGCCGCTCGACATCGCGATCGGTGATGTGGCGGCGATCTTCGCGCAGATGTGCGGTGATTCCCTGGCCGCCCGCCTCGCGCACCAGCAGCGCGGCGCGAACCGGATCGGGATGGCTGCCGCCGCGCGCATTGCGCAGTGTCGCCACGTGATCGATGTTGACCCCGAGCCTGAGCGCGGACATGACTGCTCTTTCCCCCTCTCCGATGCTGGCGCCGGGCTTCGCCGGGCAGGAAGAGACTTAGCCGAGCCCGCGCCGAGAGCAAGGGGCCCGTGGTGTCAGCGCACTGCCGGAGCCCGCCGGCGGTAGGC
>JALSRW010000385.1 GCA_026984595.1 Alphaproteobacteria bacterium | reverse complement strand
CTCCGAGCCCGGCGAAATCCTGGTGGCCAAGGCCAATTGTGGGATTCCGGTGTTCGAGGACGGCGTCATCCGCTATTCCGGCACACCCGAGGTCATGGCCGAGTATGCCCGGCTCGCGCGCGCCGCTGGTGCGCGTATCATCGGCGGCTGCTGCGGCACCACGGGTGCGCATCTGCGGGCGATGCGCGAGGTGCTCGATCTGCCCGCGGCGGATCCGCCGCCCGATCCCGCCACCATCGAACGGCTGCTCGGCCCCCTGCCCCTGCGCTCCGCGGGCCGGCGCGAATCCCGTCTCCGGCGGCGCCGCCGCGTTTCCGGCTGATCCCCCGGCCCGATCAGGCCGCCGGCGACAGCTTCCTCGGGCGTTCCCGCCACATCGCTTCCGCGCGACCCTGCGCGTCCTCCATGGAACATTCCGGGTCGAGCAGACGAAGCGCCAGAGCCGTGGTGCCGGTCACCGCCGCCACCGGGCCCGGCGGCGCCCAGGAGCCTTCCCACAGTGCGCGCAGGCGTGCGGGCTCCAAGGGCTCACGGCGCCAGGGATGCGGCTCGCACGTGGTGAGCGCCGGCCAGGTCTCCTCACGACCGGCACCATTGTCGAGGATCAGGCAACGGCAGGGCTTGTCCGGATTGCGCTGGGCCTCGCCACCGCCGCCCTTGAAGGTGACGGCCTTTCGCTGACCGAGTCGGAGCTGGGTGTCGCGGTGCAGTTCGAGATATGTGGGATGGAAGATGCCCTGGATCTGGGCGGGCGCGCGGAACGGGTTGAGCTCGCGCGCGAGCGTGTGCACCACGGTCCGCAGGCCCAGGAGCGGGCGCAGCCCGAACAGGGCCTCGAGCTCCGGTAGCAGGAGGGCCAGCGGCAGATAGGCGAAACCGGCGGCATCGAGCCGGCGGGCGGCATCCCCGGCGGAACGCGCCGGCCCGATGCCGAGGGCCGCCAGCCCCGCCGGGGTGGTGGCCGGCCCCTCTCCCGGGATCCCGTGCATCAGCACGCGCACACCGTTCGCGGCCAGGAGCAGGGCGGCGAGCAGAAAGTAGGGGAGCTGTCTGTGGCGGTCGGCATAGGAAGGCCAGTCGAGATCGACGGCGAGATCGGGAACGGCGGCGATGCGGGCGCGGGCGGCGCGCACGAAGCCGGCCAGCTCGGCCGCGGTCTCGGTGCGATAGCGCAGCACCAGCAGGAACGCGCCGAGCTGCATCGGCTCGACCGTCCCCTCCAGGATCGCCTCCATGGCCGCCTGCGCCTCCGCTTCGGTGAGAGGGCGGGAGAGGGTCGGCCCACGCCCCAGGCTGCGCAGGAACGCAGCGAACGGATGGGGTTCCTGGGATGGGATCCTCATGGTCGACGGCTCGAACTTCGATTGCGGTCGGCTCTCAGCATAGGCCGTCGCTGGGCCAGGAGGAAGGCGGCGAGCAGCAGGAAGGCCAGGGACCAGAGAAACCCCGAGATCGCCAGTGCCGGACCAGCGAGTTGCGGAAACCAGGCGGCGCCCAGGCGCATCAGAGCCGCGAGGCTCAGCAGCGGTGCGCAGCGGGCGATGCGCGCTGCCGCCTCGAAACCCCTGCCGCTGCGCTGTGCTGCGGTGCGGGCCATGACCGTGAAGGCGAGGGTGCCGAGACCGCCGATCATCGTCGCATGCACCACATCCACGGCGGCGATCGCCGGGACCATGCCGGCCAGACCGAGGGGAATCAGGCCCGCGGCCAGCCAGGCGTAGCCCAGATGGAGGGCCCACAGCTCCGGTGCCCGCCGCAGCTCGGGTGCGAACCAGCGGCCGAGCCGCCAGCCGGTCAGCAGCCCCGTTCCGGTCAGGGCGAGGCCGGCCGTGGCCGGCGGCAACGACAGCAGCCTGGCCAGGATGGCCAACAGAAAGAGGACGAGGCTGAACGCTTCGCGGCGAAGGTCGATGCCGGCATCGAAACGGCCGCCGCGCTTCCGCACGAGCCCGGCGGTGGCGGCCCGGATGATGCGCCCACCCATCAGCATCAGCAGGGTCGAGACGAGATAGACCAGGGTCCAGGTCACCGGTTCCAGGAGCCCGCTCCACGCTCCCGTGGCGCCCAGCACGAACAGCCCTTCGAGCAGCAGGAGCCCGATCGGAATCCCTCCGAAGGCCAGATTGTTGGGCTTTTTCGAGGCCTCGAGGAAGGGCGGCGCCACCAGCCCGGCGAGCAGCGCGGGGAAGGGCAGGAGAAGCAAGGCGGCGAATGGCGACGGGATCCAGAAGGCGATCCGCGCGAGCCCCCAGAGACCGGCCAGAAGCAGAATGTGCGCCGGGGGTGCCCGCGTGACCAGAAAGCCCGCCATGGTCGCCCCGGCGAAGCCGAGCAGCATTTCGTGCGCATGCCAGAGCGGTGCTGCCGGCCACGCCGGCGGTGCCAGCCGGCCGCCCAGCAGGGCCAGCCACAGCGGCACGACGGCAGCCGCCCAGAGGCAGGCCAGCGGGAAGAAGATGTCGTGGGCGAGAAGCCGGCGTGGTCGTGTCAAACGCCGAGTTTCTTGTGCAATCGCGCGTCCTTGGTCTTGAAATGGTTCACGAACCAGTCACGCACGCGGCTCGCCAGCCGGTCCTCGAAATCCTCGTAGAGGCCGGCCTCGTGATCGTCCATGATGTCGCGGATATCGTCGAGGAGCTTCTCGTGTTCGGCCTTGTGGGCCTCGTATTCGTCGTAGTGATGCTTGCGCATGATCGTCTCTTCCAGGGCGAAATGCGCCGAGATGCGCGCGAACACCTCACCCAGGAACGCCGACACCGTCTCGGGATCGGCCCGATCGACGAGCTGCGCGTGCAGGGAATTGATGAGATCCACCAGCTCCCGATGCTCGTGATCGACATCGGGAATGCCGGTCTCGAATTCCTTGCGCCATTCGATGAGGGCCATCCCGCTGCTCCTAGAGATAGAAGATGAAGCCGCCCTTGTCGGCCTTGAAATCGATCGGCAGGTTCTGACGGGGCCGGAGCTCCACCACCAGCTCGCTCTCGTAGGAAAAGCTATCGGCACGGCCGCGATCTTCAAGACGGGCGATCAGCTTGTGGCGCCCGGCGGGAACGAGAAACTTCTCGTAGGCATGGGCCGGGCCGTCCCCGGACAGGCCGGTGGGCTCGAGAATCCGATCGAAGATCACCGCATCGTCCAGCACGAGCTGGACGTGTATCGGCAGCCGTTCCCGGGCGCAGGTATTGGGTCGCCGCTGGTTGGGAGGGAGCTTGGCGATTTCCGCCGAACTCAGGCGTCGACAGGCCTGCTTCCGCTGGCCGCCATGGGAGAAGCTCAGCAGGATCTGGGCCTCGTCGGGCGGAATGTGCTGATAGATCGGCCGCTGCGAAAAATAGCCGATGCCCAGGACCACCACCGCATAGAACACGGCCTGGCCGGCGTAGCGCAAGAGATCAGACATCACCGGCCTCCGCCAGTTCGCGACGACGCCGGGCCCGTTCTTCGCCGTGCGAGGGCAGCCTCGCCAGTTCCCCCGCGAACTGCTCCAGCAGGGCCTCGAGCCGGTGCCGCCCCAATGGGCCGGCCCAGAGGGTGCGAAGCCGTTCGCGCGGCACCCGTGGTCGCAGATAGGGGTCGCGCCGGCCCTCGATGCGCTGCTCGGTCCAGGGGATGCCGAAGCGGTTGTGGCAGTCGTTCTCGGCACAGCCGGTGAGCACCACTCCCTCGGCCAGATCCCGGCTCAGCACATAGTCGATGAAGGAAGGCGGCAGATGGCCGCTGCAGGCGATCTGCACGACACCCACATTCTCGCTCTGGAGTCCGGAAAGGGGCACACCGTTGCCGCAGCCGAAGACGATGATCCGCGGGGTCCCGGTAAGCTTCGCCGAGGCCTCGTGCAGACGCTCGCGCACCACCGAGAGGGGAAGATCGGGCAGGTCGATGCCCGGGACCAGTGCCGAGGCGCGGCGGAAGGGGGTGGAGGTGGGGCAGGCGCCGGCACAGATGCCACAGGCCACGCACAGCGAGGGGCCGACCTGGGCCTCGCTCTCGAAGGGGCGGCCGTCGGTGCGCGCGACCATGGTGATGGCGTTGTAGGGGCAATCGGCGAAGCAGCGTCCGCAGCCGTTGCAGTTGGCGAGATCGACATGGGCCGACTTCGGGCGCCGCATCGGCGGCAGCCAGGGGATCGCCAGGAACATCACCAGCAAGGCGATGGAACTGCCCCAGGTGACCGGTCCCGGCAGGGTCTCGAACAGCGGATAGAGGGGCAGGTAGAACCAGTCGAGCCCGATATCGGCCGGCACTTCGAGCAGATCGGCCGGTCCCTGGCTGGTGGCCGGCCAGATGAGGGAGAGCGCCAGCAGCGAGACCAGCGTACCGACCGCCAGCCCGCGCGGCGGGTTGATGCGCGGCTTGGTGATGCGCTGCAGATGCACCCAGAGGATGAGCAGCGCAATCAGCGGCACCGCGATGTGCATGAACACCATGAGCGTGAAGAAACGGTCGCTCAGATGTTCCGGGGAGAGGAAGTTGCGGGCGATCGGCTGGCCGAAGATGCCGGCCTTGTCGAGCCATTCGCTGGTGACGATCGCCACATATTGCGCGAGCTTGTCCCAGACCAGCCAGTAACCCGTGATGCCGGCGACATAGACCAGCACCAGCACCGGAACGCCGGTCAGCCAGCTGAAACTGCGGGCGCCGCGGTAGCGGTCGAGGGCGAATTCGCGCAGCAGATGCAGCAGCATCACCACCACCAACCCGTCGGAGGCGTAGCGATGCAGACTGCGCATCAGCCCGGCATGGAACCATTGCTCGTAGGTCATGGCCTCTACCGAGCCGAAGGCCTGCGCGGCTCCGGTGTCGAAGAAAGCGTAGACGTAGATGCCGCTGACGGTGACGATCCAGTAGAAGAAGAAGCCGAGCGCCCCGAGGTTCAGCAGCGGGTTCCAGGCATCGGGAAAGATCCGGCCGAGAGCGTTCTGGGCGGCTTCGAAGGCGAGCCGCAGAGGCTGGCGCAGTACGTTCATGGGCGTTGTCTCAGTGCAACGATGAAGGCCCGGTTCGAGGTGGCGAGCGACGCCATTCCCGTACGATCACCAGCAATACGAGAAGCAGCGCGCCGCCGCCGATGACGATGCGAATGATCAGGGAGTAGTTGAAGTAGTAGCGTCCGGTGTTGGGATCGTAGATCGTGCAGAACAGCCGGACCCGGTCCAACACGTCCTCGATGCCCGCCATCGGCCGGTAGCGGCCGTAGACCAGATCCTTGAGAGGCTCGATGATCTGCGGCGGATCGAAGCTGGCACCGTAGATCTGCCGATAGATGCGCCCCTCGGCATCGACCACGGTGACCTGGGCCAGATGGCCGAAGCCGCCGGCGTAGGGGTAGATCGTGAATCCCACCGCCTCGGTGAGCGCGTCGATCGTCTTCTGGTCGGCGCTCAGGAACTGCCAACCGGGAAGGTCGACGCCCTGGCTGCGGGCGAAGGAACGCATGCGCTCGGGCGTGTCGCGCGCCGCATCGAAGCCGATCGTGACCACTCGGAAGCCGTCCGCCCCGAACATCTCCTGGGCGTTTTCGATGATCGGATAGAGGTTCTGCACGAGAGTCGGGCAGATGTCGCTGCAGGCGGTGTAGACGAGGCTGATCAGCAACGGCCGCCCCCGCAGCTCGGCGAGCCGGACGGTTCGTCCCTCCGTATCCCGGAAGGCGAGGTCGGGAAGCGTGTCGCCGAGCACCGCGCGGCTCCTGGCCAGTGCCTCGGCATCCTCGGGGGCGGTGACGGCCGCCTGCGCGGACAGGCTCAGCGCCATCAGAGCGGCGGCCAGCAGTGCCGCGCGCATCAGGCGGCCCCCGACAACCAGCGGTCGGCGATGGCCCCCACCAAGAGAAGCAGGAGCTGTCCCAGCGAAGCCAGGAAATTGCGCATCGCCTGGCGCCGCGTCGGCCGCATCACCAGCCACCAGCTCTCGAGTGTGAACCATACCCCGCCGAGCAGGGCACCGAGCAGATAGATCCGGCCCATGCCGGCCATTGTCGGCAGCAGTGCCAGGATGCTCAGCGCCAGCGTGTGCGCGAACACCACCTTCGCGCAGACCCGGTTGCCCACCACCACCGGCAGCATCGGCACCCCGGCCGAGGCGTAGTCCTCGCGCAGAGCCATCGACAGGCTCCAGAAATGGGGCGGCGTCCAGAGGAAAAGCACGATGGCCAGAAGCAGGGGGGCGGCGCCGATCGAGGGATCGACGGCGGCGGCGCCGGCCAGCACGGCGAAACTGCCGGACAAGCCGCCGACGACGATGTTGAGCCAGGTCCGGCGCTTGAGCCAGACGGTGTAGAGGACGCCGTAGGTGGCGGCACCCAGGAACACATAGAGCGCGGCCCAGCCGTTGGCCGCATAGGCTGCGAGCAGTACCGCCGCGCCCAGCAACAGAAGGATGGCCGCGAGCCAGCCGGCACCCGCCCGGAAGCGACCGGCGACGAAGGGCCGGTTGCGGGTGCGCGGCATGCGTGCGTCGAGATCGCGTTCGACGAACTGGTTGAAGGCCCCGGCGCTGGAGGAAGCGAGGAAGACGGCGAGGGCGAGCGCGGCGATGGCGAAGCCGTCGGGATGGGAGCCCCGGGCGACGGCGACGCCCCCCAGAGCACTCAGGGTGATGGCGAAGCCGATCCTGAGCTTGAAGACCGAGACCAGATCCCGAACCGTCACCGCCATCGCCATGGCTCGTTCACCCCCGCCGGAGTCCGAAGCGTCGATCAGCTCATCGGCCACAGCTCGGACAGATACTTCCAGTTGACGAAGTAGTAGAGGACGAAGGAGATGAAGAACACCCCGACGATCACATAGGTGCCCGGCAGGTGATGCGCTTCCGCGTTGCCATGCTTGGCAACATTGGCCGAGGAGCCGCTCTGCAACACCCGCGCCGGCATCGGACCGAGCGATTCGAGCGCGTTCGAGGCATCCACCTTCTTGCCCCACAATACCGTTCCGACGGTGATGAGGATGTAGAGGACACCGCCGATCGAAGCGAGGATGGCGAAGATCCCGTTGAGCCCCATCATCAGGAAGGCGGCGGGCGGATAGTCGAAGCTGAGCAGCGCATCACTGAAGGTGATGTCCCAGTGTCTGCGGGCCACGCCGAGGGTGCCGGCGCCCATCATGAACAGGGAAATGCCGCCGGCGCCGATCCCGAACAGATAGGGCTGCCACTTGGCGAGCCCCCGCCAGATCACCTGGCGGCGGAAGATCAGCGGCAGAACGAGATAGGTGAGGGCCATGAAGGCCAAAGTGGTACCGGCCACCACCGTGCCGTGGAAATGTCCGGGCACGTAGAGGGTGTTGTGCATCATGATGTTGAGCTGTTCGGTACCCAGCACCACGCCCGAGATGCCGCCGAGGAAGCCGAACATCACCAGCGACAGGAACATGCCGGAAAAGGCCGGATTGTCCCAGGGCGCCTTCCGCAGCCATTCGAACATGCCGTTGATGTAGCCGTTCTTGCGCTGTGCGGCCTCGATCGCACCCGGCACGGTCATGCCGTGGATGAGCGAGCCGAGCACCGCCAGATAGAGGGCGTAGCTGGTGTTGAAGACCTTCCACTCGGAGCTCAGCCCGGGCTCGACCAGGAGATGATGGGCCGAGGCGAGCTGCAGGAACAGGATGTAGAAGAAGAAGGCGGTGCGGCTGACCTTCTCCGAGAGCGGCTTGCCGCCCAGCAGCAGCCCGATGATCGCATACCAGATGGCGACATGGGCGGAGACGTTGATCTGCTGGGAGCTGTGCCCCATGCCCCACCAGACGAGTTTGTACATCAGCGTGTCGATATGGCTGATGTAGCCGAGCGACCACAGCCAGGTGGGGATCAGGATGATGGCCCCGGCGGCGATGGTGAACACGGCGATGATCGCCGCGGTGATGGCGCCGAAGGTCACGAGCGGCACCGATCCCTCGTAGGTGCGTTCGTCACGGGCGATCACCAGTGTGCCGAAGAACACGCCGCAGCCGATCAGGGCGCCCACCGCGAACAGAATGAGGCCCAGATAGAAGTTGGGCGAGGCCTGCATGGGCACGTAGGAGGTGAACATCACGCTCGAATCGCCCTGCAGGACGGCCCAGTCCACCAGCAGCGCGCCGAAGATCATCAGCACGAAGCCGACCCAGGCGAGCCAGGGTGTCGCCAGACGGCAGCTCAAGAGCACCGCCGAGGCGAAATAGAGCACGGCGATTTCGAAGAAGATGATCCAGAACAGCAGCACGTTGATGCCGTGTGCCGTCAGGACGAGATAGAAGGTGTCCGAATCCAGGAGATGGACGGCCGGCCAGCGGGTCAGGGCCACGAGGAGACCGAGAAGCCCGCCGATCGCCAGAAACACCACCGCGGCCACGGCGTTGGCCTTGATCAGCCGTTCCGCGGCCAGATCGACTTTCAGTCCGGTAACCGGACAATCCCGGAACTTGGCAGCGATGCCGCGGACAATTCCGAGTTCGCCTGCTGCAGTCGCCATGGCTTACCCTCCCTGTCCGGGTTCGACCACCCGGATGCGGCCCGTCATGGTGTGGTGACCGGCGCCGCAGTACTCGTTGCAGACCACGGTGTAGACCCCCGCCTCGAGCGGCGTGATCGTGATGATGTGTTCGAGGCCGGGATGGACCTGGAGGTTGATGTTGACGGGTTGCAGGGAGAAACCGTGCTGCCAGTCGAGCGAGGAAATGTGCAGGCGGTAGCTCTGTCCCTTCTCGAGCTGGATCACCGGCCACCACTCCCACAGCCGGGCGATCATGTAGACATCACCACCCGGCGGCGGAGCGACGATCGGCACGCCGGTGTCCCCTTCCTCGCCGATCTTGTACTTCTCCGTGACTTCCTCCGCCCGCTGGGCATAGAGATCGGGGTCGATGCGATAGACCTCGGTCGAAAGGTTCTGCTTCCCCTCGAGGTGCCAGTAGATCATCATGCCGAACATGAAGAGACCCCAGAGGAAGGCGATCGCGATCCATGCCAGTTCGCCGCGGGCGATCGGTTCGTTCCACCAGACCCGCACCTCGGGAGGACGTAATGCCATGGCAGCACCCCCTATTTCGCGATGGGTATTTGGGTGATCTCCATCAGCCCCCACATCAGGTAGAGGACGGCAGGGACCGTAACGCCCAGGAAGAGAAGCAAGAACGGGTTGTCCAGCACGCGCTGCATGAACGGCAGCCGTTCCGGTGCGCCCGTCGGCTGTTCGGACTGGTTGCTCATGGCTTTGCTCACCCCTGCTTCCGGAAACGGGCCAACACTGTACGGGGCGAGCTTACCGCCTGCCCGATTCCCGAGAATTGACCTTCGTCAAGCGCGGCGTCAGCAGCATCGGTCCGAAGCGGATTGCGAACAGGGCGTAGGCACCGCCCCAGAGCAATGCCGGGATGCCCAGGGCCAGCGCCGTGTCCTCCCACCAGATCGGCGCCAGCAGGCGCAACGCCGCGCCCACGATCACCAGCAGGTAGACGAGGCTCGTCGCGCGGTCGGCCGCGAGTGGCCGGCCGGTATGGCCCAGCGAAGCGCGGGTCATCACCGCCAGGGTCATGGTCCCGAAAGCTCCGGTGGTGAAGGCGTGGAAGGCGGTAGACGAGGGCAGACCCCAGCCGAGCAGCGCCGCCCCGTAGAGCAACCCGCCGATTCCCAGCCAAGCGTAGCCGACATGCAGCACGGCCACCAGCGGCTCGGCGAGGGTCGCCCGGCCCTGCCAGCGCGCCAGTCGCAGCAGATGGAGGATGCCCGAGAGCAGGAACAGGATGCCCGCCGCGACCGAGGAGGAGGGCAGCCAGATCGAGAGCGTGACCGCCCAGACCAGCAGCGTCGACTTGTCCCAGACGCCCCATTCCGCGGGCAGCTTCCGCCGGCCCTGCCGCATCAGCCAGTTGCGGGTGAAGGCGGGAACGATACGGCCACCGATGAGAGCGATCAGCATCAGGATCACGGCAAGACCGAGGCGACGCCCGAAATCACCCGGCAGAGAGCCCAGGAAGGGGTCGAGCCGCGACAGAACGCTGCCCAGAGCGAGCAGGCTCGAGAGCAGGGCCACCGGGATGTTGCGCCGGTTGTTGCCGGCCAGGATCTCGCGCCAGGCGAGCCCGCACAGCGTTCCGTAGAAACCCGCATCGGCGAGCAGAGCGAGCAAGGCGGCGGCGGCGCCGGGCAGCAGACCGGCCAGCCGGGCCAGCAGCCAGACCAGGAACAGTGCCAGCAGAGCCGGACCGCGCAGCGGTGGCCGACCGGTCCAGCTCGGGATCGCGGTCAGCAGAAAGCCCGCGACCACCGCGCCGATGCCGCCGAACAGGGCGGCGTGCTGATGCCAGGCGAGAGCGTGCATGGCCGGCGCCCATGGCAGGAACCGGGTGAGCAGGGCCAGCCACACCAGCAGGGCGATCGGCAGCCATATGGCGGCGCCCAGGAAGAATGGCCGGAAGCCGTTCTGCAGGAGCGGCCAATCCGCAACCCGTGCGCGCCATCCATGGCTCGTGGATATCGGAGGCGAATGCTGCAACGCG
>JALSRW010000384.1 GCA_026984595.1 Alphaproteobacteria bacterium | reverse complement strand
CCTTCCCCTGACCATCGAGGAGCACACCGACCTCTACAAGCCGTCGCCGGCCCGGTACGGGCTGCTCGCCGTGGTCGACACGCTGGCTCTCGCCACCGCCCGGGCGATCGGCCCCGAGGTGGTCGAGAAGCTGCGACGGGTGCGCCAGAACCTGGCCAGCCAGAACATCCTCGATCCCAGGATGCCGATCGGAGACTGAGCCCGTGTACACGGCCGATCTCGACACTCCCGCCGTCCTCGTGGATCTCGAAAAGGTGGAACGGAACCTGCGCCGCGCCCGGGATTACGCCGAGCGGCACGGGCTTTCCCTGCGGCCCCACATCAAGACCCACAAGCTCCTGCGTTTCGCCCGGCGGCAGCTCGATCTCGGTGCCCGCGGCATTACCTGCCAGAAGCTCGGCGAGGCCGAATGCATGGCGGATGGCGGGATCGACGACATCCTGGTGACCTACAACATCCTCGGCGCCGCCAAGCTGGCCCGGCTCGCCGCCCTCCATGCACGCATCCGGCTGGCGGTGGTGGCCGACAGCCGCGAGGTGGTCGATGGCTATGCCGCTGCCTTCACCGACCCACGCAAGCCGTTGTCCGTACTCGTCGAATGCGATACCGGTGCCGGGCGCTGCGGGGTGCAGACCCCGGCCGCTGCGCTGGAGCTAGCAAAGGCCATCGCCGCGCCGCCGGGTCTCCGTTTCGCCGGGCTGATGACCTACCAGCCGCAGGGGGCCACCGCTACTACCGACGCCTGGCTCGCCGAGGCGCGCAGGCTGCTGTGCGCGGCCGGGCTGCCGCCGGAAACCGTATCCGCCGGCGGCACCCCCGATCTGTTGCGCGCCGCCGAGATTTCCTCCGCCACGGAATATCGGCCGGGCACCTACATCTATTCGGACCGCATGCAGGTCGCCTGGGGACACGGCACGCTCGAGGATTGCGCGCTCACGGTGCTGACGACGGTGGTCAGCCGACCGACGGCGGAGCGGGCGATCCTCGATGCCGGCTCCAAGGTGCTGGCCGCCGATACGGCACCGGTGCCGGGGCACGGCCACATCCTGGAGTTCCCCGATGCGGTGATCCGCAGCCTCAGCGAGGAGCACGCCACGGTAGATGTTTCGGCCTGTCCGCACAAGCCGGGGATCGGTGAGCGGGTCCGCGTGATCCCCAATCATGTCTGCCCGGTCTCGAACCTCGTCGATCGGGTCCATCTCCTGCGCGGAGACCGGATCGAGGAGATCCTCCCGGTCGACGCCCGCGGCCGCAGCACCTGAAGCGAGAACGACCCGAAAGGGAGGGCCGATGAACTACGAGCAGAATCCGTTCCCGCCGGGCGACCCGGACCGCCACCAACTCTGGGAGATGCTCGTGCGGCGGGACATCGACGCGTTTCTCGCCGGCGACTGGTCGCTGGTCGCGGAGGATTTCGTGGCCGAGCACTTCCTCGGTATCCACGGCCATTTCCTGGCCAGTCCGGACAGTTGGCGGCTCGCGTTCCCCACCGTCGAGGCCTACCGCGAGGAATGGCTGCGGCAGGCCGCCGAGACCGCCCAAACGCACTTCGCCGAGCCGCTGCGCGAAGCGCTGTTCCGGGCCACGAATCTCCGGGACATCGATGTCCGGGGCGAACGCGCGGTGCTGCACAAGAAATTCGACGGCAGGATCCGCAAGGCGGACGGGACGGATCTGCGCCTCGACTGGCAGACCCTCTATTTCTGCTCGAAGCGCGGCGGCCGCTGGAGGATCACCGGCTTCCTCGGCTACATTCCCCGCCGGCTGGGTTGACCGGACCGCACCCCCTCGGTCCGCAGCGGGCCAGTCGCCTTCCGAGATCGCGGCAGGCGGCGGCGATCTCCGGTTCGGCGATCGCCTCGCCCAGCAACCGCCGAAGGCGCGCCGTCTCCAGCAGGAAGGGATCGCGCTCCCCGGGATCGGTGACCACCAGGCGGCCGGCACCGAAACCCTCGATCAGCCAGAGGGCCATGCGCCCCACGGGTACCGCCAGACCCGAGCCGAGATTGACCACCCCGCCCGGCGGGCTTTCGGCGAGGCGGGCGATCCAGCGCGCCGCCGCCTCCACCGGCAGGAAATCCCGCGGCGTGAAAGGGCTCACGTCGAACAGGATCTCGCCCTCTGCCGCCAGCCGGTCGAGCATCCTGCCGGTGAAGCTGCGTCGCCCGGGCTCCCAGCCGAAGATGTTGGCGAGCCGCAGCCGGGTGAGCAGGGGGCCGAGAATCGCCTCCAGCGCCCGCTCGAG
>JALSRW010000383.1 GCA_026984595.1 Alphaproteobacteria bacterium | reverse complement strand
TACATGGGCGTCGCGCACGGTGCTCTCGACGCCGCCGTTGGTCACGATGCCGCCGACGATCAAGGTGTCGATGCCGGCCATGCGGAGCACCCATTCCAGGCGACTCGTGTAGAAGGCCGAGAAGGCCACCTTCTCCACCGAGAAGTCGGCCGGCTGCAGCTCGTCGACGAGGGCGTGGCCCCACGAGGCCGGTGCGAAGTCCCCCCTGCCGAGGAACGGACGCAGACGCCGCAGATGCGGAGATACGAGCGGTTCGCCATTCCGGCCCGGTACCAGGGTGAAATGGGTCGAAATCACCCAGCCGCCGGCTGCCCGCAGAGCATCGGCCACCGGCCGCAGCCGTCCCGGAAGAGCGGCCATGGCGGTGGCGGTGACGCCGCCGCGAGCATAGGCACCTTCCGGATGGAGGAAGTCGTTCTGCATGTCCACCAGCAGGAGCGCCGTGCGCTCCGGTACGAACGCGAACACCGGGCCGTTATCCTTCTCGGGTGATCACCAGATTGCCGAAACGGTCCACCTCGGCGACGAGGCCGGGATCGACGAAGACGGTGGTATCGGGCTGTTCCAGCACCGCCGGACCCACCACCCGCGCCTCCACCGGCGAAGTCGCGCGGGTTGTGACCGCGCTCGATCGACACCAGGCGGATGGCGCCGGCCATGTGCGAGTTGGCTATCCGGACGATGGCCTCGGCCGCCGCCTGTTCAGTTCCGATGTCTTCGGGATCGGGAACGTTGTCCATCCGGCGAGGAAGCCGCGATAGCCGTCGACCACGACGATCAAGGCGCGACACTTTTGCCTGTGCAGGCTTTCAGGGCGCGAAGCCGGAGGCGCACCCGCCCCGCACGCTCGTGCCGTTCGAAGTCGAGCCAAACCTCGCGCAGACGGATCCGCACATCGGGAAGAAGCGGCATCCGAGACGGAGCGGAAAGGCCCGCCCGAGGGAGAGCGGCCGAAGAAGAAGACGGCAGCGAAGAAGGGCGGGTCGCTGAACGTCCATGCTGCCGACGGCTCAGTCGCTGCGGCCGTGGCCACGGGCGGCGACCGGCTGACCGAGTATCGCCGCCTGATGGCCGGCGCCGGCCGGGAGGAGCGGCCCGGTCTCGCCGCCGCCAACATGCCGGCGCTGCGCATGCTCGCGAAGCGCGCTCCGGAGGCGATGCGCGATGCCTTCCAGGCGGAGCTCGAGACGGCCGAGGCGCTGGCCTCCGCACCGGAACAGGAGGCGATGCTGTGATTCCGAGGCGCAAACCCGTCTTCCGCGGCCCGCATGAAGTGCGCGAGGTATGGTTCGCCCTGGCCGAGCGCCAAGGCGCCGGTGGCGCCGACCGGATCCTGGGCGAGCGCCCCCGGATGTCGCCCCGCAGCGTCGCCTACCGCCGGCGTACCGGCATGTGGTACGGGATGATCCCGAAAGGCGCTCTTGCCGAGCTGGAAGGGAACGGGCGCCGATGACGTCAGGCCGCTTCCTTTCCCTGCCCGTCGCCGCGCTCGCGCAGCATGCGGCGGGCGGCCTCGGCGAGAAAGCCGGAGCGGCTCATGCCGAGCGCGCGGGCGGCCCTGTCGATGCGGCGCACGAGCCCCTCGTCGAGGGTGATGTTCAGCCGCACAGCCCGGCCCGGCATCTCGACCGGCACCAGCACGCGAACGACAACGTCCACATCCTCACCGAGCCAGTCGGGGACGGGCGCATCCGGAGGTCCCGGCTCGGGCACGGGCTCGCCGTGCTCGACCAACAGCTCGATGTGCCCTTCGAGCGCCTCGGCGGCGTTGCGGAGCGCCTCCTCGGCGGTGTCGCCTGCGCTCGTGCAGCCGGAAACGTCGGGGAAGACGACGCCGAAGCCGTCCTTCGCCCGCTCGACAACAGCCGGATACCACCGCACGGACATCGCTCAACTCCTCGGTTTCACGCCACTCTGCCTCTCGATGGAGCGCAGCGTCCCGGACGGGAGATGCTTTCTCGGATGCAGGACGGTGACGACGCCCAGCTGCTCCGGATGGCCGGAAGTGGTGATGGCTGCCACGTGTACAAACCAGCTTTCAGCCGGCTTCCTCGAGTTTCCGGATGACCGTCCTGCTGTCCATCTCCTCTCGCCTTCTTCGATGTGTATACACTACGCACCACAGCGTCCCCGCCAATAGAGAATGTGTATGTTGTATATGATGGTGATGCGCCATGACCGGTACGCTTTTTCCCGACGTCGAGCCCGCCAGGAAAGGCGCCCGCCCGCAGGGCCAGTTCGGGCGCC
>JALSRW010000382.1 GCA_026984595.1 Alphaproteobacteria bacterium | reverse complement strand
GCTGCTGGTCGAGAGCGGTCGCCGCATGTCGCAGCAGGAGGGAAAAGGACATGAGCGCCATGGTCACCGACAGAATGCGCAGCGGTGTCGCACTGGCAGCGAAGGCCGGTCCGGCGATCAGCGTCGCCACTTCCTCGGCGAACACGAAGAACAGCATGGCCATCCCCGGCACGGCGACGGCCAGCGCGTCGAAGGAGGCCTGCAGATACTGCCGGAACCTGGGGCCATCCTGGGCGAAGCGGGAAAGCAGCGGCAGAATGAGGCCGGTGAACATGATGGAGAAGCCCACCACCGTGTCGAGCACCTTGGTGGCGACCCCGTATTGGCCCACCGCCTCGGGCGGGTGGAACAGCGAGAGCAGAACGGTGTCCGCGCGGTAGTAGACGAGGGTCAGAAGGTTGGCGGAGGCCAGCGGCAGGGCCGACAGCAGCAGCGCCTTCCATTGCTGCCATTCGAAGCGCGGCCGGATCACGAGGAAGCGGCTGGCCGCCAGCCAGGCGATCGTCGCCTGCAACAGGAAGGCGACGCTCATGCCGGCGATGAAGGGGAGCGGACCGAGACCGAGCCGGGAAAACACCGCCGCGGCCGCGAACAGACTCGCAGCGCCGGCCACTTCCGCCCATACCTGCCCGGCCTGCTCGAGCCGCTGCTGGAACAGGGCGATCAACGTCTGGAAGCAGGAAAGTGCCACGAAACCGACGAACGCCAGGACGATGCCGAAGCGGATCGTGGCATCGTAGGGCATCAGCCAGGAAGCCAGAACGGCGGCCCCCAGGACGGCCAATGCCGTGACCAGACGCAGCCCCATGGCATTGCCGAGGATCCGTGCCTGGTCGGCCCCGGGTCGGGCGATCTCGCGGGCGACGATGTAGGACAGGCCGAGATTGGCGAGGAGCAGGGCGAAGGCCATGTAGGCCTGGGCGCTGCGAAAGATGCCGTAGCCCTGCGGTCCCAGATGGCGCGTCATCAGCGCCACCGTGCCGAGAGCCAGAACCACCGTCGTGACCTTGCCGACGGTGAGCCACAGCATGTTCCGGCCGATCTTGCGGGCGACTGTCACAGGGGGCGATTCCGGTAGCGGGCAGGTCGCGAGGACAGCCTAACCCCGAATGCTTAAGGGGGGCTTAACGAAGTTCCGCCCCCCCTGGCAAGCCCGCAGATCGCGCCGAGCGCCCTGTGCCGCCCGGCGGCACGCCGCTCAGGCCCGGGCGCCGGCCGCGGTTCCGGCCCGTCGGCCGCGCCCGGCGATGCGCTTGCGCAGAAGCCCGATCAGGCGCCGCACACCTCCGACGACATGCTCCGCCCGCAGCCGCCGGGCTTCTTTCATCGCCGCCTCGATCTCGTCGAGGCCGATCCGACGGTACCGGTCGCTTCGCTGTTCCATGATCCATCTCCACACTCGGGTCCGATCCCTCGGCTCGGAAGATGGGGCGATCGGGCGGTGGGAGAACCGACGATTTCTCATGGAACACATGCAAAATCGGAACGTTGGCGACTGCGCGGGAGACTTCCGACGACCTCGACAGGGGGGTGCGTGGGGGTTGACATGCCGATATAAAGAAATGTAGATATGCGCATCATACGGACACGGAACAGCCATGCACAACGAACGTCAACCCGACCTCGACCGGCTTCTGAGCGGCCTGCGCGCCGCCGCCGACCCCAGCCGCCTGCGGCTGCTGGCGATCTGCGCCCAGGGCGAATGGACGGTGAGCGAGCTGGTACAGATCATGGGCCAGAGCCAGCCGCGCATTTCCCGCCATCTCAAGCTGCTCGCCGAGGCCGAACTGTTGGAGCGGTTCCGGGAAGGGAGCTGGGTCTTCTACCGCCGCGCCCGGTCCGGGGCGGGCGGCCGTATCGCCCGCAGCCTGTGCCGGCTGCTGCCGGCCGACGACATCCAGCTCCAGCGCGACCGCCGGCGCGTCGATGCCGTGCGCGAAGCCCGCAGGCGCGACGCCGAACGCTATTTCGACAGCCATGCCCGGGCCTGGGACAGCGAGCGCGATCTCGGTGTCGACGGGAAGCGGGTGGAGGCGATCCTGTCCGAGCTGTTCCGCGAGGAGCGGCCGCAGAGCCTCCTCGATATCGGCACCGGGACCGGCCACATCCTGCGGGTGCTGGCCAGCCATGTCGGCAATGCGGTGGGTGTCGACATCTCCCACGACATGCTCAAGGTGGCCCGCGCCCAGCTCGATCAGCGCGAGCTCCGGAACTGCCATGTCCGCCATGCCGACATGTACCGGCTGCCCTTC
>JALSRW010000381.1 GCA_026984595.1 Alphaproteobacteria bacterium | reverse complement strand
GTTCCTCGGTGGCGACGGCGCTCACCATCGGCACCACGGCGATGCCGCAGATGCGCCGTTTCGGCTATCGGCCGCGGGACATCTACGGGGTGATCGCCGCCGGCGGCACGCTCGGGATCCTGATCCCGCCCTCGGGGCCGATGATCCTCTATGCGGTGGTCTCGGAAACCTCGATCGGCGCCCTGTTCGTGGCGGGGCTGCTGCCCGGCCTGCTGGTCGCCTTCCTGTTCTCCGCATACTGCGTCATCGCCGCCCGCATGCAGGGCCGGGGCCGGCGGGAGGAGCGGGCCCGGATCGGCGAGGCGCTGGCCGTGCTGCGGCGTGCCTTCTGGGCGCTGACGCTGCCGCCGGTGGTGCTGGGCGGGATGTATTTCGGCGTCTTCACGGCGACCGAAGGGGCGGCGGTCGGCGCGGTGCAGGCGCTCCTGATCGCGAGCATCGTCTATCGCCGGCTGGGCTGGCGGGATCTCTTCGACGCCGCCTGCGAGACCACCCGCATGACCGCCATGCTGTTCATGATCCTGGCGGCGGCGGCGATGTTCAGCCATGTGCTGACGATCATGCGCATCCCCAATGCGCTGGTGGAGGCGGTGCTGGCCGCCGGCGTTTCCTCGACCGCCTTCGTGGTGGCGGTGATGGCCGCGGTGATCCTGCTGGGGATGTTCCTCGAGACCATCTCCATCATTCTCATCACCACTCCGATCATCCTGCCGGCGCTGGCCGCCTTCGACATCGACCCGGTGTGGTACGGCATCCTGCTGATGATCAATCTGGAGATGGCGCTGATCACTCCGCCGATCGGCATGAACCTGTTCGTCATCAAGGGCATCGCCAAGGCGCCGCTGTCCGAGATCATCGACGGCGCCCTGCCCTATGTGTTCCTCATGCTGCTGGGGCTCGTGATCCTCTTCCTGTTCCCCGACCTCGCCCTCTGGCTGCCCTCGACCACGGGCTACGGGCGGTGAGAGACCTCAGGGCAGCGATGCGATGATCTCGCGGTAGGCGTTTTCGGGGAACGCCTTCATGGTGGTGGTGCGGATATTGCCGGCGGCCCCCAGGGCGAGGGTGAAACGGGCGGCGCAGGCATCGTCCGGTGCCTCGTAGACCACCACCAGATCATAGTCGCCCATGGTCATGTAGAAATGCAGGAACCTGCCGCCCATGTCCGACAGAAGCTCCCGCGCCTCGTCGAGGCGCCGCGGCGATTCCTTGATCCTGGAGATGCCCTTCTCGGTGAAGCGCACGAGCGCGATGTAGGCCGACATGCGCGGTCTCCTCCCTGTTCGTTACCCTCCACTCTAGTCTCGGGCGGGCGAAGGGCCAACAGGGAAGCAGATGCCGCTCAGTGGATCTCCGGCTCCGGCAGCCGCTCGGTGCCCTCGAGGAAATCGAAGTCGCAGCCCTCGTGGGCCTGGCGGATATGCTCCGCATACATGCGCAAGTATCCGCGTGACCAGTTCCGACGCGGCCGCCAGTCCGCCCGCCTGCGGGCCATCTCCGCTTCCGGCACCAGCAGATCGATGCGGCGGGCCCCGACATCGACCTCGATCATGTCGCCGGTGCGGACGAAGGCGAGCGGACCTCCCACCGCCGCCTCCGGCGCCACATGCAGGATGCAGGCGCCGTAAGCGGTGCCGCTCATGCGCGCATCCGAGATCCGCACCATGTCCCGTACTCCCCGACGCAGGAGTTTCGCGGGGATCGGCAGCATGCCCCATTCCGGCATGCCCGGCCCGCCGACCGGTCCGGCATTCTTGAGCACCAGCACCGTGTCCGGCGTCACCTCGAGATCCTCACGGTCGATCATCGCCGCCATCTCCTCGTAATGCTCGAAGGCCAGGGCCGGCCCGCGATGCTTCAGGAGACGCGGATCGGCGGCCGAGGGCTTCATCACGCAGCCGTCGGGAGCGAGGGAGCCGCGGAGCACCGCCGTCGCCTCCTCGGAAACCGGATTGTCGAGGGAATGGATGACCTCCGGCAGCCAGACCTCCGCCCCTTCGATGTTGGCGCCGATGGTGCGGCCGTTGACGGTGATGCGCGCACGGTCGAGCAGCGGCTCGAGCCGCTTCAGCAATGCGCGGATGCCTCCGGCATAGTAGAAATCCTCCATCAGATAGGCGCCGGAGGGGCGCACATTGGCCAGCACCGGCACCTCTCTGGCGATCTCGTCGAAGCGGGCAAGGGTCAGGGGAATGCCGGCCCGCCGGGCCATGGCGATGACATGGATGGTGGCGTTGGTGGAGCCGCCCATCG
>JALSRW010000380.1 GCA_026984595.1 Alphaproteobacteria bacterium | reverse complement strand
CGTCGATCTGAAGACGGTGGCCGGCACCGGGCCCAAGGGGAACATCACCAAGGCCGATGTCGATCGGGTGGCGGCCGGGATTTCCCCGCCTCCGGCAGAGGCGCCCGCGGCGGCTCCGTCCCCGGCATCTGCGGCGCCGGCCGCAGCTCCGCCAACGCCGGCGGCGGCCGGCGAGCGGCGGGAGGAACGGGTGCGAATGACGCGGTTGCGCAAGCGCATCGCCGAACGCCTCAAGGAGGCGCAGAACACTGCCGCGATGCTCACCACCTTCAACGAATGCGACATGAGCGCGGTGATGGCGCTGCGCCAGCGCTATCGCGATTCCTTCGAGAAAAAGCACGGCATCCGCCTCGGCTTCATGGGCTTTTTCGTCAAGTCCTGTATCGAGGCACTGAAGGCCTTTCCCGCCGTCAATGCCGAAATCGACGGCGAGGAGATCGTCTACAAATACTACTACGACATCGGAGTGGCGGTGAGTACCGACCAGGGACTCGTGGTGCCGGTGCTGCGCGATGCCGATCTCCTGTCCCTGGCCGAGATCGAGGAGGCCATCGCCGATCTCGGGCGACGCGCGCGGGAAGGCAAGCTGTCGATGGAAGAGCTCACCGGCGGCACCTTCACCATCACCAACGGCGGGGTGTTCGGCTCCCTGCTCAGCACCCCGATTCTCAATCCGCCGCAGTCGGGCATTCTCGGCATGCACAAGATCCAGCCGCGACCGATGGTCACCGGGAACGGCGCCATCGAGGCCCGACCCATGATGTATCTGGCCCTTTCCTATGATCACCGCCTCATCGACGGGCGGGATGCCGTGTCGTTCCTCGTCCGCGTCAAGGAGTGCATCGAGGACCCGCAGCGTCTCCTGCTCGAGATCTGAACCCCAACCCGGGACCGTTGGACATGCGTGACACGGAATTCGATCTCGTCGTCGTCGGCGGCGGGCCGGGCGGCTATGTCTGCGCCATTCGCGCGGCCCAGCTCGGCATGCGCGTGGCCTGCGTGGAACGGCGCAAGGCGCTCGGCGGCACCTGCCTCAATGTCGGCTGCATTCCCTCCAAGGCTTTGCTGCACTCCTCGCATCTCCTCGAGCAGGCGCAGCGGGAATTCGCCGCCCACGGCATCCGTGCGAACGGGCTGGAGGTCGATCTCGGGGCGTTGATGGCCCGCAAGGACAAGGTGGTGGGGGATCTGACCAAGGGCATCGCCTTCCTCTTCAAGAAATACGGCGTCGAGCATGTCGAAGGCCATGGCCGCATCACCGCGCCGGGCCGGCTGGTGGTCGAGGGTGGTGACGGATCGAACCGCGAGCTGGCGACCCGGCATTTGGTGATCGCCACCGGATCCGAGCCGGCCTCACTGCCGGGCATCGTCATCGACGAGGAGCGTGTTGTGAGCTCCACCGGGGCGCTGGCGTTGCCTGTCGTGCCCGGACATCTGGTGGTGGTCGGGGCGGGCTACATCGGGCTCGAGCTCGGCACCGTGTGGCGGCGGCTGGGAGCCAAGGTCACGGTGGTCGAGTTTCTCGATCGCGTCACTCCGGGCATGGATCTCGAGATCAGCCGCCAGATGCAGCGCATCCTCGCGCGGCAGGGCATGCGTTTCCGCCTCGGCAGCAAGGTGGAAGCGGTGGCCGAGAAGGAAGGGGATCTGGAAGTGACGGTGGCCCCCGCATCCGGCGGCGAGGCCGAGACGATTGCCGCCGACCGGGTGCTGATCGCCGTCGGGCGGCGGCCTCACACCACCGATCTGGGGCTGGAGGCGATCGGCCTGGCGCTCGACGCGCAGGGGCGGATCCCGGTCGACGAGCACTGCCGCACCACCGTCGAAGGCGTGTGGGCCATCGGCGATGTGGTGCGCGGTCCGATGCTGGCGCACAAGGCGATGGAGGAGGGGCATGCGGTGGCCGAGGCGCTGGCCGGGCAGAAACCGCATGTCAACTACGAGGTCATTCCCGGCGTGGTCTACACGGAGCCCGAGGCGGCCGGCGTCGGGCGCACCGAACAGGAGCTGAAGGAGGCCGGGATCGCCTATCGCGTCGGCAAGTTTCCCTTCAGCGCGAACAGCCGTGCCCGTTGCAGCGGAGCCGCGGAGGGTTTCGTCAAGATCCTGGCGGAGACCGGGACCGACCGAGTGCTGGGTGCCCACATCCTCGGTCCCGATGCCGGGACACTGATCGCGGAGATCGCCATGGCCATGGAATTCGGCGCATCCAGCGAGGATATCGCGCGCACCTGCCATGCCCATCCGACTCTCGAG
>JALSRW010000379.1 GCA_026984595.1 Alphaproteobacteria bacterium | reverse complement strand
CTGGGCGCCCCCCTCTCGCGGCTCGAGAGTCTGCTCGACCTTCCGCTGGACGGCTTCGGGCCGCGTCTCGGCCTTGCGGCCGTGTTGATGCTGATTGCGCTCATCGGCGGCCGCATCGTGCCGAGCTTCACCCGCAACTGGCTCGTGCGCCAGGGCGCCGGCACGCTGCCCGCTCCCTTCGGCAGGTTCGACGCGCTCGTACTCGCGATCTGGGGGGTCACCCTTCTCGCCTGGCTGCTCCTCCCCGCCCGGGTGAGCGGGCCGATGTTTCTCGCCTCGGGGTTTCTTCACCTGCTGCGCATGCTGCGCTGGCAGGGACAACGAACCTTCGATGAGCCTCTCGTCACCGTGCTCCACCTCGCCTATGCCTGGCTCGGCATCGGCGCCCTGCTGTACGGCCTCGCCCTCGAAGGGCTGGGGCTCGATCCGCCCACCGCGCTTCACGGCTTCACGACCGGCGCCATCGGCACCATGACCCTCGCGGTGATGACCCGGGCCTCGCTCGGGCATACGGGAAGACCCCTCACCGCCGACGCCTGGACGGGGGTGATCTACCTGCTCGTGACCCTGGGAACTCTCGCCCGGCTGGCCGCGGCCGCGGCACCGGAGGCGCTGCTCGCGCTTGCGGCCCTGTGCTGGGGCGGCGCCTATGCGCTGTTCTTCCTGCGCTATCTGCCGATTCTCGCCCGCCCGCGAATCGATGCGGGCGGGCCCGAATGAGCCCGCCCGGCGATCGCGAATTGCCGCGTTCAGCCGCTCACTCGGCCTTCCACTCGCCCGCCTCCTGCTTGAGGTAGGCGATCACGTCCGCGATCTGCTGCTCCTTCCTGAGGCCGGCGAAGGCCATGCGGTTGCCGGGGATGAACTTCTTCGGGCTCTTGAGCCACTGCGCCAGGTTTTCCTCGTTCCACACCAGTCCTTCCTCAGCCTTGGCCTTGAGCGCCTTGGAGTATTTGAAGCCTTCCACCGCGGCGGCCGGCCGGTTGATGATGCCGACGAGGTGCGGGCCGACCTTGTTCTTCTCCTTCTTGATCTCGTGGCAGGCCTTGCACTTGTTGAACACCTTCTTGCCCTTGGCCGGATCACCCTCGGCCTGTGCGGTGCCGGCGGCGGCGACGATCGCGGCCACGGCACAGGCAGCGACGATACGAAGCATGCGCATCCTCTCCTCCTCCTGGTTCATCCGATCGGGGTCGAACCGCTAGCTGCGCTAAGTGACCGCCGGCGCCACGTCAAGGCCCCAGGGTCCTGCGGCCGCGATCTGTCGCAACCGTGCCCCCTTTGACCGCGGTCAAGGTCACGCCGGAGCCCGCGCCTACTCATGGAAACGGCGCGGCGCGCGGAGCGCGTGCCTGTCTCGTCGCGGAGAAGAACCATGGCGCAGGATCAAGGAAGAGGCGGCGGCGAGCGCATTCCCTTCATGCAGCGGGTGCTCGACAACCCCTTCATGCTGCTTTTCCTGGGAGTGACCATCCCGACCGTCCTCTACATCCTCTGGGGTCTCATGGAGATCACCTCGATCCCGCTCGCACAGCCGTGAGGGAGGCGACGATGGCGCTGCAATCACCCGAGAACCGGCTCTGGTGGAGAGAGCCCATCGCGCGCGGCGAGCTCCTGTGGATCATCGTCGCCTTCCTGTGGGGTCTCTTCATGTTCTTCATGATGATCTACTGGCACCTCGAGGGTAAGCAGAATCTCTCACCGGAGAGCTACCGGGTCGATCCCGAGAACTACCTTGCGCGTGCCGAGGCCTGGGCCGAGAAGTACAAGATCGGCGAGGAGGGGGATACGGGCTATCCCGTCGTCGCCCCGCCGCCCGGAGGCGACGCCTATCTCGTCGCGCGGACGTTCGAATGGTGGCCCGTGCTGCAGCTCGAGCGCGGCCAGAGCTACCGCCTCCATCTCTCCTCGCTCGACGTGCAGCACGGCTTCTCGCTCCAGCCGGTCAACATGAACATCCAGGTGCATCCGGGGCTGGAGCACATCATCACCATCACCCCCATCGAATCCGGCGTCTTCAGCATCGTCTGCAACGAGTACTGCGGCCTCGGCCATCACGTGATGACGGGTCGCATCCGGGTTGTGGAGCCCGGTCAGGGCGCCGCAGCAGTTCCGGCGCAGGGAGGATGATCGATGGCGATCGCAACGGGTGAAATGGGAGTCATCGCCGGCATCGCGGCACGCTTTCGCTCCTGCCCGGTGACCGGCCTCAAGGTGGACCTCGCCGCCGAGCGGCTGATCAAGGCCAACGCCGTC
>JALSRW010000378.1 GCA_026984595.1 Alphaproteobacteria bacterium | reverse complement strand
CCGGATGGGGTCGAGCTCCGAGGAGCGCTTGTAGTCGATATAGGCCTCGACGAAATCGGCGGTGAACACATCGCCTTCGAGCAGGAACTCGTGATCGGCCTCCAGAGCGGCGATGGCCTCCGAAAGCTGGCCGGGCACCTTCTTGATCTCGGCGGCCTCCTCGGGCGGCAGGTCGTAGATGTTCTTGTCGACCGGATCGCCGGGATCGATCTTGTTGCGGATGCCGTCGAGACCGGCCATCAGCATCGCCGAGAAGGCGAGATAGGGATTGCAGGAAGGATCCGGGCAGCGGAACTCGACCCGCTTGGCCTTGGGGCTTTCCGAATACATCGGGATGCGGCAGGCGGCCGAACGGTTGCGCATGGACCAGGCGAGATTGACCGGGGCCTCGAAGCCCGGCACCAGCCGCCGGTAGGAATTGGTGGTCGGCGCGGCGAAGGCGAGAATCGCCGGGGCGTGCCGGAGCAGGCCGCCGATGTACCAGCGGGCGATCTGTGACAGCCCGGCATAGCCGGCCTCGTCGGCGAACAGCGGCCGGTCGCTGCCCCAGACCGACTGGTGGACATGCATGCCCGAACCGTTGTCCCCGTAGAGCGGCTTGGGCATGAAGGTGGCCGTCATGCCGTGCTGGCGGGCGACGTTCTTGACCACGTATTTGTACTTCATGAGATTGTCGGCCATGCGCAGCAGGGTGTCGAAGCGCATGTCGATCTCGCACTGGCCGGCGGTCGCCACCTCGTGATGGTGGCATTCGACCTGGATGCCCAGACGCTGCATCACCAGCGCCATTTCACTCCGGAGATCCTGCAGGGTGTCCGAGGGCGGGCAGGGGAAATAGCCTTCCTTGGCGCGGATCTTGTAGCCGAGATTGGGCCCCTCGTCGGCGGCCGAGTTCCAGTGACCCTCGACCGAATCGACCTCGTAGGTGCCGTAGTTGGTCTCCTGCCCGTAGCGGACGTCGTTGAACACGAAGAACTCCGCCTCGGGGCCGAAGAAGGCCTTGTCGCCGATCCCGCTGCTCCGCAGATAGGCCTCCGCCTTCTTGGCGACGCCGCGCGGATCGCGGCTGTAGAACTCCTTGGTGACCGGATCCTTGATGTCGCAGATCAGCACCATCGTGCGGTGCTCGAAGAAGGGATCGATGAAGGCGCTGGTGGGATCCGGCATCAGCAGCATGTCGGATTCCTGGATCTGCTTGAAGCCGCGGATCGACGAGCCGTCGAAGCCCAGGCCTTCGGTGATGGCGTCCTCGTCGAAGCTGGCCGCGGGGAAGGAGGTGTGCTGCCAGGTACCGGGAACGTCGGTGAAGCGCAGATCGACGATCTCCACCCCTTCGTCCCGGATCGCCTTCATCACCTCGGCCGGTGTGCTGCATCCCAAAGTCATGCCGGTTCCTCTCTCGCTGGTGTCCCGCCGGGCGGGTTCTGGTTGCTCTCGATTGATGGTTCCCGGATCTCTCCGGGTTCCGGCTAGAGCGCGTCGACGCCGCGCTCGCCGGTGCGGATGCGGACCGCATCCTCGACCGGGATCACGAAGATCTTGCCATCGCCGATGCGATCGGTCTTGGCGGCCTTCTGGATAGCATCGACCGCCTTTTCGACAAGCTCCTCCTCGACCACCACCTCGACCTTCACCTTGGGCAGGAAGTCGACGACATATTCCGCTCCGCGGTAGAGCTCGGTATGGCCCTTCTGCCGCCCGAAGCCCTTGACCTCGCTCACCGTCATACCCTTGAGGCCGATTTCCTGGAGGGCTTCCTTGACCTCGTCGAGCTTGAAAGGCTTGATGACCGCCTCGATCTTCTTCATCCCGCCATACTCTCCATGGTGGGGCGGCCAGGAACGACCGCCGGCGCTTTGCCTTCCTTCTTCCTGCAGGGATCGTGCCAACCGGTGGATCCTCGCCGGGAAACCGCCTGGCGCTTCCGGTGGGCACGGAGCGCTGCACAAAAATCGTGCAGTCTGCCGGTTTTTCGAGCAGCCATTCGGTGGCGGCGAGCCGGCGGTCTTGACGCAACGGGCCGGTGGCGATAAGGATCCGCGGCCCGGTGCGCCCTCGCGCGCCCTCGTCTTTTCCACAAACGGGACGTATCGCCATGGCACGACGCTGCCCGCTGAGCGGCAAGGCTGTGCTCGTCGGCAACAATGTGAGCCACGCCAACAACAAGACCAAGCGCCGTTTCCTGCCGAACCTGCAGCAGCGGCATCTGTTCAGCGAGACGCTCGGCGAATCGGTGCGTCTGCGCATCACCACCAACGCCAT
>JALSRW010000377.1 GCA_026984595.1 Alphaproteobacteria bacterium | reverse complement strand
CGCGAGATCGCCCGTCTCCGGCCGCTGATCGTTATCGAGGGACAACCTCAGCAACGGGGAAGATCATGGACAAGCCTCTCGAGATTCGTTTCCACGACGTTCCGCATTCCGACTTCATCGAGGCGCGGATCCGCGAGAAGGTGGAGGAACTCGAGAAGTATTTCGATCACATCTCGAGCGTGCGCGTGGTAGTCGACAAGGAGAGCAAGCGGCACAACAAGGGAAACTTCTACCGCATCCGGCTCTTCATCCGCGTCCCTGGCAAGGAGATCGTGGTCAACCACAACCAGCGCGACGACCCGGCCCGGGAGGACTTCCGCTTCGCCCTGCGCGAGGCGTTCGATGCCGCCTATCGCGAGCTCAAGGAGCACAAGGAGAAGATCCGCGGCGAGGTGAAGGCCCATGTCGAGCCGCCCCAGGGGCGGGTCATCAAGCTCTTCAAGGATCAGGGCTACGGCTTCATCGAGCTCGGCGACGGCCAGGAGATCTACTTCCACCGCAACGCGGTGCTGAACGGCGATTTCGACAAGCTCGAGGTCGGTGCCCGGGTGCGGGTGCACATCGCCGAGGGCGAGAGCCCCTTCGGCCCCCAGGCCAGCACCGTGCACCTGCTGGATTGACGATCCGGCGGAGGCTCGGAGCGTGAACGCCGAACCGGGCAGCGGGCTGCGCCGGCGCGTCGACCAGGCGCTGGGCAGAACGGACGCCGATCTGGTGATCCGCGACTGCCGTCTCCTGGATACCGCCACCGGCGGCATCCGACCTACCGATATCGCGATCTGCGAGGATGTGGTGGTCGCCCTCGGCGAAGGTCTCCGCGGCGCGCGGGTGATCGAGGCGGGAGGGCGTTTTGCCGTGCCCGGCTTCATCGACGCTCATGTCCATGTGGAAAGCTCCATGGTCACCCCCGACGCCTTCGAGCGCGGGGTGCTGCCGAGGGGCACCACCACGGCGATCTGCGACCCCCACGAGATCGCCAATGTGGTGGGCGCCGCCGGCATCCGCTACTTCCAGCGGGCCTCCGAGAGCCTGCAGATGACGCTCCGCGTCAATCTCAGCTCCTGCGTGCCGGCCACCGAGCTCGAAACCGCGGGCGCGCGGCTGGAGGTGGGGGATCTGCTGGCGCTGGCCGACCATCCCTCGGTCATCGGCCTCGCCGAGCTCATGAACTTTCCCGGCGTACTGGCCGGTGATCCGGCCCTGCTGGCCAAGGTCGCGGCCTTCGCCGGGCGCCATGTGGACGGTCACGCGCCGCTGCTGCGGGGCCGCGATCTCGACGCCTATCTGGCCGTCGGCGTACGCACCGATCACGAGACGACGACGGTCGAGGAAGGCCGCGAGAAACTCGAAAAGGGCATGCATCTGCTGTTGCGCGAGGGCTCGATCGCCAGAAACGTGCGGGATCTGGCGCCGCTCATCGATGATGCCACCTGGATGCGCCTCGCCTTCTGCACCGATGATCGCAACCCCCTCGAGATCCGCCGCGAGGGCCATATCGATCAGGCCCTGCGCCTGGCCATCGCCGCCGGCGCGCCGGTGGTTCCCGCATATCGTGCCGCCACCCTCGGCGCCGCCCTCGCCTTCGGCCTGCGCGACCGCGGGGTGATCGCCCCCGGCTATCGTGCCGACATCCTCCTGCTCGAGGATCTCGACGGGGTCGCGGTGTCGGATGTCGTCTGCGGCGGGGTACCGGTGACCGCGGCCATGTTCGAGGGACGCGCGTATCCCGAGCCGGTGGGCTACGGATCGATCCGCCGCAGGAAGGTTTGCGAGGCGGATTTCGCGGTGCCCGCCGGTGGTCCGACGACGCCGGTGATCGGCGCCCTGCCCTTTTCCCTGATCACCGAGCATCTGACCCTGGAGCTGCCGTTCGAAAACGGTCTGCTGCGGCCCGATCCCGAACGCGGCATCCAGAAGCTATGCGTGCTCGAACGCCACGGCAGGAACGGCAATATCGGCCGCGGCTTCGTCGCCGGCTTCGGGCCGATGACCGGGGCGATCGCCAGCAGCATCGGCCACGACAGCCACAATCTGATCGTCGTCGGCTCGAACGATGCCGACATGGCCCTGGCGATCAACCGGCTGATCGAACTCCAGGGCGGTGCGATCGTCGTCGAAGGCGGGCGTATCCTGGCCGAGCTGCCGCTGCCGGTGGCCGGGCTGATGTCCGATCGGGGCCTGGATTTCGTCGAAACGCGGCTCCTGGCCCTGCGCGAAGCGGCGAAAGCGATCGGCTGCAGCTTCGAGGAACCGCTCCTCCAGC
>JALSRW010000376.1 GCA_026984595.1 Alphaproteobacteria bacterium | reverse complement strand
CTACGACCGCCGGCTCGACCTGCTGCTCTCCACCAATATCATCGAGAGCGGCCTCGATATTCCCAACGCCAATACCCTGATCGTCCATCGCGCCGACCGTTTCGGTCTCGCCCAGCTCTATCAGCTCCGCGGCCGCATCGGCCGGGCCAAGCTGCGTGCCTATGCCTATTTCACCTTCCCCGCCGACATGAAGCTGCGGGAGCTCGCCGAAAAGCGGCTGCAGGTGATCCAGTCCTTGGATGGGCTCGGTGCCGGCTTCCAGCTCGCCAGCCACGACCTCGACATCCGCGGCGCCGGCAATCTCCTGGGCGACGAGCAATCGGGCCATGTCCGCGAGGTCGGCTTCGAGCTGTACAACCACATGCTGGAAGAGGCGGTGGCCGAGATCCGCAGCCGCCAGGCGGCGGGCGAAGCCCAGCCGGCGGAAGACTGGACGCCGCAGATCACCATCGACGCCGCGGCGCTGATGCCGGAAAGCTACATCGGCGATCTCGACACGAGGCTGGCCATGTACCGGCGCCTCGCCGCCCTCGAGGATCCGGCCGAACTCGACGCCTTCGCCGCCGAGCTGGTCGACCGGTTCGGGCCGATGCCGCCGGAAACCGAGCAGCTCCTGCGCATCATCGGCATCAAGCAGCTCTGCAAGCAGGCCCATGTGGCCAAGCTCGAGGTCGGACCCAAGGGAGTGGTCATGGTCTTCCACGATAACCGCTTCCCGCAGCCCGAGCGGCTCATCCGCCATATCACCGAAAGCCGTGGCCGCATGCGGGTGCGACCCGACCACCGTCTGGTGGTCCTGCAGGAGACCAAGAGCCCGAAGGAGCGCCTCGAACTCGCCCATCGCACGGTCGCCGAACTGGCGGCACTGGCGGGCTAGGGAGCAGGCCATGCGCGTTCTCTTCTACGATCACGACAGTGCCCTCGAGCATCGGACCGGCACCGGCCACCCCGAACGGCCCGAGCGTCTGCAGGCGATCCTCGAGCTGCTCGCGCGCCGGCCGCTCGCCGGCCTCGAACGGCGCGAGCCGCCGCCGGCCACCGCCGAGCAGATCGGCCGCGCCCATCCACCGGCCTATCTGGAGCAGGTGCTCGCCCGCATTCCGAAGGAGGGGCTGCGCCATCTCGATCCCGATACGGTGGTCTCGCCCGGCTCGCGGGAGGCCGCGCTGCGCGCCGCGGGAGCGGCGGTGGCGGCCGTCGATGCGGTGCTCGGCGGGGAGGCGAGCCGTGCCTTCTGCTGCATGCGGCCGCCCGGCCATCATGCCGAGCCGCAGCGGGCGATGGGCTTCTGCCTCTTCAACAACATCGCCATCGGTGCCCTCCATGCCCGCCACGCCCACGGCCTCGGCCGCATCGCCATCTTCGATTTCGACGTCCATCACGGCAACGGCACCCAGGCCATTTTCTGGAAGGATGCGGAGACCCTCTACTGCTCGACCCACCAATGGCCGCTCTATCCCGGCAGCGGCCGCGAGAGCGAGAGCGGAGTGGCCGGCAACATCCTCAACCGCACCTTCCCGCCGGGCACGGGATCGGCCGCCTGGCGCAAGGTGGTGGCCGGCGAGATGCTGCCCCGGATCGAGGAATTCGCCCCCGAACTCTTGATGATCTCCGCCGGTTTCGACGCCCATGCCGAGGATCCGCTGGCCAATCTGATGCTGGTGGAGGAGGATTTCGCCTGGATCACCGCCGAGCTGGTGGCGCTCGCCGAGCGGCATGCGCGGGGCAGGGTGGTTTCGGTGCTGGAAGGGGGATACAACCTCGATGCCCTGGCCCGCAGCCTGCGGGTCCATCTCGAGGCGTTGGGTGCGGATCGCTGATCCGCGTTGCGAAAATGGGGGAGCCATGGCCGAGGAGTGGCAGGCGCAAGAGGGCGAGGGGAGGGCGGAGGCCGCGCGCCCCATCGCCGGGATGAGCTTCGAGGAAGCCCTCGCCGAGCTCGAACGCATCGTCCAGATGCTGGAGCGGGAGCAGCCCGATCTGGAAGCCGCCATCGCCGCCTACGAGCGGGGTACGCAGCTCCGCCGCCATTGCGAGGAGAAGCTGCGCGAGGCCCGGCTCCGGGTCGAGAAACTGAGCTTCGATGGCCAAGGCGAGGCGCGGCTCGAGCCTTTCGAACCGCAATGACCTCGCCCGCCCTGGGCGCCGCCATGGCGCGCGCGGCCGCGGAACTGGAGCGTGAGCTCGCGCGCCTGCTGCCGGCCGCCGAAGATGCTCCTGCGCGCCTCGCCGCCGCCATGCGCCATGCTGTTCTGGGCGGCGGCAAGCG
>JALSRW010000375.1 GCA_026984595.1 Alphaproteobacteria bacterium | reverse complement strand
GCGCCGAGGCGCAGCCCTTTCCGGCGCTGACGCCCGCGGGCAGTCTGGACATTCTCGGGGCCGTGCTGTCGTTGCAGGATCTGGCGGTGCTGGCGGTGGCCGCTCTCGCTATCCTCGCCATGCATCTCTTTCTCGGCCACACCCGGCTGGGGCGGATGATGCAGGCGACGGCGCAGAACCCCGAGGTGGCGCGCATTCTCGGCATCCCCATCCGCCGCATGGTGCTCTACACCTTTCTTCTCAACGCGGCGCTGGTGACCCTGGCCTCGATTCTCATCAGTCCGGTCTATCTCGCCAAGTTCAACAATGGCGAGACGCTCGGGCTGATCGCTTTCATCGCCGCCATCGTCGGCGGTTTCAACCAGATCCGCGGAGCCATCGCCGGTGGTTTTCTGGTCGGCATCGTCGACAATTTCGGTGCCGCCTACCTCTCCTCCAACTATCGGACCGGGATCCTCCTGCTGCTGCTGATCGGGGTCATCCTGCTGCGGCCCGAGGGGCTCTGGGGCCGGGCCGAGGAACGCACGGTATGAGCATGCAGCGGCTCTCGGGCCTGCTGATCCTCCTGCTGGTCGCCGCCCTTCTCCTGTTGCTGCCGCTCTCGCTCCGGCCCTATGGGCTCTATCTGATGAGCCTGTGGGCGGTGCTGACGATTGCCGCCATGGGCCTCAACCTGACCCTCGGCTATGCCGGACAGGTATCCCTGGCCCAGGGCGCCTTCGTCGGCATCGGCGCCTACAGCGTGGCACTGCTGACCACCGCCGGCTGGCCGCTCGCGGCCGGCCTGGTGGTCGCCGTGGGGCTCGGACTGCTGGTCGGCTGGCTGCTGGGCTATCCGGCGCTTCGGGTGCAGCATCATTACCTCGCCTTCGTCACCCTCGGCGCCAACACCCTGGTGTTCCTGGTGCTCCGCAACGAGGACTGGCTGACCGGCGGCGTCTACGGTATCGCCGGCATTCCGCGGCCCGAGCTGTTCGGCCTGCCGACCGCGGACCCGCTGGTCTTCTACTATTTCTGCCTGGCCGCGCTGCTGGTCGCCAGCCTCGGCCTCCACGGTTTGCTGCGCTCGCCCTGGGGGCGGGCCTTCGAGGCTCTGCGCGAGAACCCGGTGCGCGCCGAGAGCCTCGGCATCGACACCCGGCGCTACACGCTGCTGGCCTTCGCCATCGGCTCGGCGGTGGGCGCGCTGGCCGGCGGCCTCTATGCGCCGCTGGTGCAATACATCGATCCTTCGCCTTTTTCCCTCGGCCTCTCCCTCAACCTGCTGCTGATGGTGGTGGTGGGCGGATCGGGCCGCTTCTTCGGTCCCTGGCTGGGGGCGGCGATCGCCGTCCTGCTGCCCGAATGGCTCCGCTTTTCCGAAGGTCTCTACCTCATTCTCTACGCGGTGCTGGTGATCCTCGTTCTCGTCTTTCTGCCCGCCGGCCTCGTCGGTGTGGCCGAGCGGCTGCGGCGTACGGAGCCGGCCCGATGACCGGGCTGCTGGAGGTGCGGGAGCTGTCCCGCCGCTTCGGCGGCATCCTCGCCGTCGACAGCGTCTCCTTCACCGTCGAGGAGGGCGGCATCCTGGGCATCATCGGCCCCAACGGCAGCGGCAAATCGACCCTCTTCAACTGCATTCTGGGTCAGCTCCGGCCGAGTGCCGGAAGGGTGCTGCTGGCCGGTCGGGAAATCACCGGTCTGCGGCCCAGCGCCATCTCGCGGATGGGGATCGGCCGGACCTTCCAGCTCCTGCAGATCTTCCCCGAACTGACGGTTCGCCAGAACCTGCTGGCGGCCGGGCAGGAGCACCGGGGGTCGATGGTGGCGCGGCTGTTCGGACCGCCGGATGCCGGCCTCTCGGGCGAAGTCGGGGAGATGCTCGATTTCTTCCGCCTCGGACATCTCGCGGACAGCCCGGCGGGTTCGCTTTCCTACGGTCAGCAGAAGCTGCTCGACATCGCCATGGCCTTCATGGCCGGACCCCGGCTGGTGTTCCTCGACGAGCCGGCGGGCGGGGTGAACCCCACCATGCTGGCCGAGCTCGAGGCCCGGCTGCGGATCCTCAACCGGGAGCGTGGCGCCACCTTCGTCCTGATCGAGCACAACATGGAGTTCGTGATGCGCCTGTGCGGCCGGGTGCTGGTGATGGCCGAGGGACGCATCATCGCCGAGGGAACGCCCGAGGCGGTGCGTGCCGACCCGGAAGTGATCGAGGCCTATCTTGGCGGCTGAAACCCTGCTCGAGATCGAGGATCTGGTCGCCGGTTACGGCCGGGTGACGATCCTCCG
>JALSRW010000374.1 GCA_026984595.1 Alphaproteobacteria bacterium | reverse complement strand
ACTCCCTCGAGATTGAATCGCGTTGTTTCCTTAGTACCGCGGCCAGCGGGCCACATTGATCGCCGTCAATGTTGGTGCCAGCATGCACAGTCAGATTGCAGCCGATGCTTCGGCATTTCGTCGCAGCGCGGAAGGGCCGGGCAGCGGTCCCGGTCGCCAGGGGGAATGCTTCGCGCAATGAGCAGGAAAGATCAGGGGTTCCCGCCACCGGCAGTCGAACTTCGCGACGTCGTCGCCTTCGCCACCGGCATGCTGGAACCCCTGGCCGCGCGCTACGAGCATCTCGCCGAGCTCTGCCGCGAGGCGGGCCACGCGGACACCGCGGAGCTCTTCGCCGGCCTCGCCGCGGAGACACGCCGGCGCATCGCCGAGATCCGGGAAGCTGGCGGCCGCGACGGGGTCACCGAAGCCGAGCCGGAACCCGTGCCAGCCGGTCTGATCGACGAGGATGCCCTGCAGAGCCTGGAGCTCTGGGAGCATCGGCCGGAGCTGGCCAGCCCCTACCGGGTTCTGGCGGTGGCGGTACGGCTGCAGGAGGCGCTCTTCCGGCTCTGCACCGGCCTCGGCGCCACGGCCACCAGCCGCGAGGCCGAGGAGATGGCGGAGGAAATCGCCCGCACGGCCTTGGCCGATGCCGCCCGGCTGCGGGTCCGAAGGCGCGCCGCCTATCATGCGGCACGGCCGGTGGGCGCAACCCGACCGGCCCTCCCGGCGGTGGAGACGGCCGCCGAGCTGACGGCTGTCTCCCGGCAGCTCGACGCCCGCCTCGCCGAGCTGCTGCGCGCGGCCTGCGCGGAACGGCCGGGGCTCGCCCGGCACATCGAACGCCAGCCCGCCCTGGCCGGATTGCTGGCGGACGCGGCCACCGCCGAGGCGCCGGCGGAGCAGCCCGCGATCGCCCGGTTGTCGGAACCGCTGCCGCCCGATAGCGAGGCCGGGGACGCGGTGGCCCGGCTCCGGTTGTTCGCCGAGCGGGCCTTCGAGTTCTACGACCGCGTCTTCACCGGCGCCAAGCGGGAGGAGGTGATGCTCGAGGCCCAGCAACGGGGCCGCGTGCTGCTCACGCTGTTGCATCTCCTCGAACAACTCGACCCTGCCGGCGGGGAGCGGCCGCCATCGCGACGACCATCCGACGATCCGGCCGCCGCCGGGCGCCGACAGCCATGAGGAGGAGACCGTGAAGATCGTGATCACCGGCGCCGCCGGGTTTCTCGGCAGAAAGCTGTCGCTGGCCCTGCTCGGGCGGCAGACGCCGCTGCCGGGCTTCGACCAGCCGCTCACCGAGCTGGTCGGTGCCGATCTGGTGCCGCCTCCGGATCTCGGGGATCGGCGCTTTCGCCCCGCAGCCTGCGATATCGGGGATGCGCAGGCGGTGCGGAAACTCGTCGCGGACGCCGATCTCGTGTTCCATCTGGCGGCCATCGTCAGTGCGGATGCCGAGGCCGATTTCGACCGCGGCATGCGGGTCAATCTCGACGGCACCCGCCATCTCCTGGAGGCGCTGCGTCACGGCGGCCGCCGCCCGCGTCTGGTGTTCGCGAGTTCGGTGGCGGTCTATGGCGGCGATCTTCCCGAGATCATCACCGATACCACCCATCTCACCCCGCAGACTTCCTACGGTAGCCAGAAGGCGGCCGGCGAGCTGCTGGTCAACGATTACAGCCGCAAGGGCTTCCTCGACGGCCGCAGCCTCCGCCTGCCGACCATCGTGGTCCGTGCCGGCAGGCCCAATCTCGCCGCCTCGACCTTCGCCAGCTCGATCATCCGCGAACCGCTGGCGGGCGAGGAGGCGGTCTGCCCGGTGACCCCGGACACGGCCATGTATCTCCTGTCGCCGCGACGGGTGATCGAGGCCTTCCAGCATGCCGCCGGCCTGCCTGCGGAGACCTTCGGCGAATGGCGCAGCCTGGTGCTGCCGGGGCTCACGGTGCGGGTCGGCGAGATGGTCGAGACCCTGCGCCGGGTGGCCGGCGAAGCGGTGGCGGCGAGGGTGCGCTTTGTGCCCGACGCCCGCATCCAGGCCATCGTCGATAGCTGGCCCGCCCGCTTCGCCCCCGAGCGCGGTCTTTCCATGGGCTTTGCCGCCGATGCCAGTTTCGAGGAGATCGTCCGCGCCCATATCGAGGACGAGCTCGGCGGCCGCATCGCCTGACGGAGTTCCGTGCCAGCGGCTTTTGGTGCCGGATGCGAGGTCCTGATGGGCCTCGTCGAGCGGGGCGATGCGCGGCAAATCGAATGCGCGCTGTGGCCGAGCGATCTGCGCGGTTCCACGAAGCTC
>JALSRW010000373.1 GCA_026984595.1 Alphaproteobacteria bacterium | reverse complement strand
AGATCCGTTCCTTCCGCAAGCCCGAACCCTACAAGGGCAAGGGCATTCGCTACGCGGACGAGGTGATCCTGCGCAAGGAAGGGAAGAAGAAGTAGCCATGCTCAAACCCGAGGAGCGCTTCGCGCGGCGCTGCGCGCGCACCCGCTACTGGATCCGCAAGCGGGCGAAGGGCAAGCCGCGCCTTTCCGTGTACCGCTCGAACAAGCACATCTACGGCCAGATCATCGACGATCTTCGGGGCCGCACGCTGGTTACGGCCTCCAGCCTCGATCGCATGCTCCGCGAGGAGCTGGGCAAGGGCTCGGACAAGGAAGCGGCGCACCGGGTCGGAAAGCTCCTCGCGGAACGGGCCAGGGCGGCGGGGATCGAGAAGGTGGTGTTCGACCGCGGCGGCTACCGGTATCATGGTCGGGTGAAGGCCTTGGCCGAGGGCGCCCGTGAGGGCGGCCTCCAGTTCTGAGAATGTGAGGGAACGATATGGCACGAGGTCGGGCGAGCGACGACCGCCAGGAAAGCGAATTCATCGAGCGCCTCGTCAACGTCAATCGTGTGGCGAAGGTGGTCAAGGGCGGCCGGCGTTTCGGCTTTTCCGCCCTGGTGGTGGTCGGCGACGGGAAGGGGCGTGTGGGCTATGGCAGCGGCAAGGCCCGCGAGGTGCCGGAAGCCGTCCGCAAGGCCACCGAGGCGGCGCGCCGCAATCTGATGCGGGTGCCGCTGCGCCAGGGCCGTACGCTCCATCACGATGTCAAGGGCCATTTCGGCGCCGGCCGTGTCGTGCTGCGCGCGGCGCCGCCCGGCACCGGGATCATCGCCGGCGGCCCGATGCGGGCGGTGTTCGAGGCGCTCGGGGTCCAGGACGTGGTCGCCAAGAGCATCGGCAGCTCCAATCCCCACAACATGATCAAGGCGACCTTCGACGGTCTGGCGCGGGTGATGTCGCCGCGGAGCGTGGCCGCCAAGCGTGGCCGCAAGGTGAGCGACATCGTCGGCCGCCGTCATCATGTCGAGCAGGGTGCGGAGTAGGCCGATGGGTGCGAAACTGCGGATCACCCAGGTGCGCAGCCCGATCGGGCGGCCCGCCTATCAGCGCGCGACACTGGTGGCCCTCGGCCTCAACAAGCTGCACCGCAGCAAGGTGGTGCCCGACACACCCGAGAACCGCGGCCGCATCGAGCGGGTCCGACATCTGCTCGAAGTCGAGCCGATCAGCGAGTGAACGGGAGAGCAGCATGCGACTGAACGAGCTTCGCGATCGGCCGGGTGCCCGCAAGGCTCCCAAGCGGGTCGGCCGCGGCATCGGTTCGGGTCTCGGCAAGACCGCCGGGAGGGGCCACAAGGGGCAGAAGGCGAGAAGCGGCGGTGCGCTTCGCATCTTCGAGGGCGGCCAGATGCCGATCTACCGGCGGCTGCCCAAGCGCGGCTTCAAGAACCCGACGCGCGAGGAGTTCGCCGAGCTCAACCTCGACCGCCTGCAGCGGGCGATCGATGCCGGCAGGCTCGATCCCGGGCAGCCCATCGACGCCGATCGGCTGGTCGAGGCCCGGGTCATCCGCCGCGCCCTCGCCGGAGTGCGGCTCCTCGGCCGCGGCGAGCTCAAGCAGGCGGTGACCATCGAGGTGGTGGGCGCCAGCAGAAGTGCCGTGGCGGCGGTGGAGAAGCTGGGCGGCAAGGTCATCCTGGCCGGCGGTTCCGTCACCGACGGCGAAGCCTGAGCGGAGCGCAGGGCATGGCATCGGTAGCCGAGCAACTCGCCGCGAACATCAATTTCAGCGTGTTCGCCAAGGCCACGGAGCTGAAGAAGCGTCTGTGGTTCACGCTCGGCTGCCTGGTCGTCTTCCGGCTCGGTACCTACATCCCCCTGCCCGGCATCGATGCCGCGGTGATGGCCCAGATCTTCGAGCGCCAGCAGGGCGGCATCCTCGGCATGTTCAACATGTTCGCGGGCGGCGCGCTCAAGCGGATGTCGATCTTCGCCCTCGGCATCCTGCCCTACATCTCCGCCTCGATCATCATGCAGCTCATGACCGCGGTCTCGCCGACCCTCGAGCAGCTCAAGAAGGAGGGGGAGGTCGGCCGCAAGAAGATCAACCAGTACACCCGCTACCTGACGGTCGTACTGTCGGCCTTCCAGGCCTACGGCCTGGCGGTGGGGCTGGAGGCGATGAGCGGGCCGGGCGGCAGCGCCGTGATCGACCCGGGCTGGTTCTTCCGGGCGACCACGGTGATCACCGTGGTCGGCGGCACCATGTTCCTGATGTGGCTGGGCGAGCAGATCACCGCCCGCGGT
>JALSRW010000372.1 GCA_026984595.1 Alphaproteobacteria bacterium | reverse complement strand
CGGTTCGCGATCATGCCCGCTTCGCGATCCAGAGCCTGAGCCCGGAACCGGCACGCCGGGTCGTGTTCGCACAACTCGGCTGGCGCGAGATCGAAGGGCAGCCGTACTATCTGCATGCCGGTGGCGCCATCGGCGCTGACGGGGAAGCCCTCGGGATCGACACCGATCTGTCCGCCGTGGGGCTCGCCCGTTTCCTGCTCCCGGAGCCGCCTCGCGACGAGAAATCGTTGCGGGAGGCGCTGCGTGCGAGCCTGTCCCTGCTCGACCTGGGGCCGGCGAGAGTGTTGGTGCCGATTCTCGCGGCGGTCTACCGTGCGTCGATCGGCCAGGCCGATTTCGCCATCTGGCTCGTGGGGCAGACGGGCGTTTTCAAGTCCCAGTTGGCGGCGCTGGCGCAGCAGCATTGGGGAGCGGGGCTCGACGCCCATCATCTGCCGGGCTCGTGGTCGAGTACAGGCAATGCGCTCGAAGTGCTGGCCTTCGCCGCGGCCGACACTGTGCTCGTGGTGGATGATTTCGCGCCCTCCGGGTCGGCGATCGAGGTTCAGCGGTACCACCGGGAGGCCGCTCGCCTGCTGCGCGCGCAGGGGAACAACGCCGGACGAAGCCGGCTGCGGCCGGACGGTTCGGTGCGGGCCGTGAAACCGCCGCGAGGCCTGATCCTGGCGACGGGCGAGGACGTGCCCGAGGGGCACAGCATCCGCGCCCGCCTGGTGGTAGTCGAGCTGGACAAAGGGGACATTGCAGCCGAGCAGCTGAGCGCATGCCAGGCGATTGCCGCCGGCGGCCGGTTGGCCGCCGCCATGGCCGGATGGGTCCGCCATCTCGCTGCCGATCTCGCGGGCCGTCGCAGCCGCCACCGGCAACGGAGCGCGGAGCTCGCGGCGGAACTCGCCCGCGGTGTCCATGCCCGGACGCCGCGGGCCATCGCCGAACTCGGAGCGGCCTTCGAGGCGATGTTGGATTTCTCCGTCACCGTCGGCGCGATCCCGGAGCCCGAGCGCGCCTCGCGCTGGCGGGCGGCTTGGCGCGCACTGCGGGATCTCGCGTTCGCTCAGGCGTCCCACCAGGAGGACGAGAACCCGGCGCACCGCTTCCTCGAACTCGTGAGCGGCGCGCTCGCGGCCAAGCGCGTCCACGTGGGCAACGCCGTCGATACCGATGCCGTGCCGGGCGATGCCGGACAATGGGGATGGACGAAGATTGCCGGCGAGTACCGAGCAAACGGCGACACGATCGGCTGGACCGACGGCCGACGCCTGTATCTCGAGCCCGAAGCGGCCTACGCCGCCGCGCAGAGCTTTGCCGCCCGCCAGGGAACGGGGCTCGCCGTCAGCGCCAAGACCCTGTGGAAGCGCCTCAAGGAAGCCGGCTTGCTCATCGGCTGCGAACCCGGTCGCAACACGACGAAGGTGGTGATCGGCGGGCAGCGTCGCAGGGTCGTGACGCTGGCGGTGTCCCGCCTCGTCGAAGGAACGGAAGTGGAGGCGGGGGAAGGAACCGCGGGAGCCAAACCAGAGGATCCGGCCGATCGCGGCGGCGGCGGAGCGTCCGTGCCCGGTTCCGAGTTCCGTTCCGGGCCGACGGTCGTCGAAAGCCCATCCTCGGTCCTCGACGATGTGCTGGCCGTGTTCGAAGCCAAGGGTCGGCCACGGGCACTCCTGAGCGAGGAACTGATGGCCGAGCTCGTCAAGCTGGGACCGCGACCGTGGTTGCCACCGGGCGTTACGCTCACTGTCAACCGGCTGGCGAGCGCACTCGCTGGGTTCGGCGTACGTCCGAAGCAGAAATGGATCCATGGATCGAACCGGCGGGCCTACGATCGCGCGGAAGTCGAGATGGCGGTGCGACAGGCTCCTCTCGGAGGGCCTAGCATGTCGGCTGGTTCGTCGTCTGTCGACGGCAAGCAAGGGCACGGGGGCGACGAGCCTTGGGAGTACGAGCTCTGAAAGGAGCTCGGTCGGCCGCCGTGCCGAAGAAACGCACGGGATCGATCCGTCGCGAACGCGAGGCCGACCAGCTCGCCGATCTGCTGGCCGAGGCCGAGCGTCTGGGGCTGCGTTTCGTGGTTGCCGAGGAAAGGCCGCGCCTCGTCGCCGAGCGCGGCGCACCACCTGCCGGCTTCCTGGAGCGGCTTCAGGCCATGAGGGAACCGCTGCGCGACGCGGTGTGCGCCCTCGAACGGCTCGCGCGGTCACCCGAACCATCGCCCGGGGTGGTCCTCGGCGGGGATGGCGTGCCGAGCCTGCCGTGCGCCACCTGCGGCGGCCGGCACTTCTGGGCACCTGCGCATCGGCCGGCGGCGTTCGGGCTCTGGTACTGCGACACCTGCGAACCGCCGCCGGTGCTGCCGCTTCGCCGCCTTTCCCTCGGCAGCCAGGGCAGGCCGTCGGGTAACGGGTGAGAGAGACCGGAGGCCGCCGGACGCATACCGAAGGCGCGGCCGCGACCAACGACGGGGCTCCAGGAAAGCCATCGCCGATCCGACCGGTGGGATCCCCCGGACGAGCTTTTGCAGGCCCTTCCGGGGATACTGCCGCGCCGCCTTATGATCAGCGGACGACCCAGCCTCCGAGAGTCCGGGATCTCGCGGAGCCGCACCGGTGGATCGGCGAACGATCCGATCGGCGTCCTGCATGCACGCGATGACGCCACCGCTCTAGGTAGCCGGGGCGACCGCCGTCTTCAAGACGCCACCCGTCGGCCGGCGAACGCGACCGCATTCGACCGGCGGTGAAAACCGGCATCTGTGGACATGCCCTAGCGGTCTGTCCCGCCCGTGCCCCGGTTGTGTGCCCCGGTTATTCTGCTGTGGGGTGCCATAACCGGGGCACGAGAGCCACCCTCCCGCTAGGAAAAATCGCAGTTTTTCAGCGAGTTAGTGCCCAAGCGCCCCGATTGCCCCGATTGCCCCAGTTTTCCGCGCACATAAGAGGCCGGAAATACGTCGATGCGAAAGCCGCTCGCGGAACGCCGGTACGATCCGATCGCAGGACCCGGCACTGCAAGCCTGCGATCAGACCGCGGAGTGCCCTTCGAGGCATCCGCCATCACCCGCTTGTCCGGACGAGGTGCGCGCCTTTCGTCCGCGCCGTGCGAGCGGGCTCGTCGCGCGGGACGGTCGTCGCCGGCTCGGCGTCTCTCTTCGCGCCGAGTCGGGGGATCGGCCCATGGGAAATCCACTGTCGCCCGGCGACCCTGAACGCGGGTCCCCGGGCCGAAGTGCCCGATCCGTGGGTGGAGGGACGTCCCGCCGACCGCCGACGCGGCTGGGGGGCACCGCTTCCGGCCATCCGGTCCCGGATCGGGGAGGCCTCCGGCCGAGGAAGGGCGAGCACCCCCTGGGCGTAAGGGACGCACGGTCGTGTCACGGCTTGCACGTGAGGTGCGAAACGCGAGATCTCGGTCGGCCTTGCACCGCGCCGGGTCGGGGATGGTGGGAGCCTGGCGCTCATGTCGGATTCGGCATTCTCCAGGAACGGACCGCTAGGCGGGCCTGGCGCGGGACGCAGGCGGTGCAGCCGCGCCGTTCGCATCGGCAAACAGCGAGATTTCGATCCCTGCGCGCCTGGCAGAGCGCGGAGCGCGAGCTTTCGGCGGGCCAGAAGCGACGGAGAGCATAGGTTTATCAATGCGTTACATGTAACATCCCGAGATCGATCGATCTTTCGACCCGGCCTAAAGGGCGGCGTGGCGCCGCTCCATCGCCTTGCGCCTTTTGTTGTGGGGTGAGGGGGTGCTGCGTGCGCGACGGAAGGCCGAAAAGCGCCGCGAAACCTGTCGCCGTGCTTCCCATACGCTTCCCAGCATTCATCCTTGGGAAGCGCCGCGACCGAACAGCTCACGTAACCCTTTGATTTCCCTGGTCGGGGCGGGCGGATTCGAACCGCCGACCCTCTGCTCCCAAAGCAGATGCGCTACCGGACTGCGCTACGCCCCGTACACCCCGGGATCTAGGGCAAAGACGGCCGGGCCGCAATCGCCGGCGACGCGGTCGGCATCGGCCCGGCGCAGGAGGCCCGTGGGCAGCGGCCGGCCCGTCGCCCCCAGACGCTTGTACTGGAGCCGGGCCGGGTCCTCGCCCGGCATGTGGATCGAGGGCGGCGCCGGGGCGAAGCCGAAGCGCGCATAATATTCGGGATTGCCGACCAGCAGTACGAGATCGTGGCCGAGCTCGGCCGCCCGTTGGAGGCTGGTCTCGATCAGCGCCCGGCCGATACCGTTGCCCGCGTGGCCGGGGGCGCTGGCCACCGGCCCCAGCAGCAGGGCCGGCATCCTGCCGACCCGCACCGGCCAGTAGCGGATGGTGCCCACCAGCCGGCCTTCCTTCTCCGCGACGAGGCAGAGCGGGCGAACCGGTTCGATGCCCAGCCGATAGCGATAGGATGTCTTGTGCCGGCGGCGGATGCCGAACACGCGATCGAGCAGGGCTTCGATCGCGGGCCCGTCGGTCGGGGCTTCGGGACGGAGTTGGAACATGGGGATCTCGGGGAAACCATGGGACGGCGGGATGCTGGACCGGCCGCCCCGGCAGCCGGGCGCGGTCGGCTCACGGGCGGCGATGCGCCCCGGCCCTTCGTCGTCGCAGACGGATACGGTTCCCCTGGTCCATGGCCCGGGCCATAGGCAGGACGGAGGCTGCTGTCAAGCGTCGGCGCCCCGTGCGGGGGGCAGAGGCTCGGGATCGCGTCCTCCGGGATTGGCCTCCGGCACCAGCGGCCCGTCTCCCTCCCCGAGCGCCATCACCCGCCGCAGCGCCCAGTGGACGGTGGGAAAGGCGAGGGCGTCCCAGGGAATCCGCCGCCAGTCGAACAGGGCCACTTCCAGGCTTTCCGGGCCGGCTGCGATCTCCGGTGCGGCGAGGCGGGCGCGATAGATGAGCTGGATCTGGCCGATGCGGCGTACGCTGTAGACCGCCAGCAACCCGTCGATGCGGATCCGCGCCCGCGCCTCCTCGAAGGCCTCGCGCACCGCTCCCTCCTCGGGGCTCTCGCCGAGTTCGAGGAATCCGGCGGGGATGGTCCACAGACCTTTCTGCGGGGCGATCGCCCGGCGGCAGAGGAGGACCCGCCCCTCGTGGAGGCAGACGCTGCCCACCACCAGCACGGGATTCTGGTAATGGATCCGGCCACAGGCCGTACACACCAGCCGTTCGTGCTCGTCACCCTCGGGCCGGCGGCGCAGGAGATCGCCGCCGCAGGCCGGACAGAAGCGCAGTTCCTCCATTCAGCCGCGGCGTCCGAACAGGGCCTCGGCCGCCTCCCGCATCCTGCGCTTTTTCGCGAGCTCGGCCTCGACCCGGGTGATCTCCGCCCGAAGGGCCTCGAGATATGCCTGGAGCTCCGCCAGCGACATGCGCTCGAGGGAGCCGCCGATCTCCGGCATCGCCCGTTTCGGGCGAACCTCTTCCTCTTCCATCCCGTCCTCCCGCCACAGGGACCGGTTCGCACTGTAAGGCCGGGCGGCCGTTCCTGTGAAGGGCGGCGCTCTTGACAGGGACGGTGCGGCGCCGCACCTGTGGCGGCATCCGCCACCATCGGGGAGCACCCGCTTCGTGTCCGGCAAGCCCGCCCGCTATTTTCCGGTGTCCTGGGACGAGCTGCATCGCGATGCCAAGGCACTGGCCTGGCGCCTCGCCGCGCTCGGTCCGTTCCGGGGGATCGTGGCCATCACCCGTGGCGGCCTGGTGCCCGCCCACATCATCGCCCGCGAGCTCGACATCCGTCTGATCGACACGGTCTGCATCGCTTCCTACGAGGAGACCGAGCAGCGGGAGCCGCGGCTGCTCAAGGGCGTCGAGGGCGATGGCGAGGGCTGGCTGGTGATCGACGATCTGGTGGATACCGGCCAGACCGGACGCATCCTGCGGGGGCTGCTGCCGAAAGCCCATTTCGCCACGGTCTACGCCAAGCCCGAGGGTCGGCCGGTGGTCGACAGCTTCATCACCGAAGTGAGCCAGGATACCTGGATCCTGTTCCCCTGGGACATGGAGCGGCAATACGCCAAGCCCATCGTCGCCCTGGCCGACCAGGAGGGCGAGGGCTGAAGGCGGAGCAGGCGAAGCTCAAGGAGCTTCGCGCAGCCGCGCCAGGATGCGCTCGCGGACATCCGCCGGCTCGGCCCGGATGGCCTCGGCCAGGCGGCGCAGTTCGGCCCGGAGTCCATACACCTGATCCAGCAGCGAGAGGATCACCGGCACCGCCTCCTCACCCACCCCCATCTCCTCGCGCAGCTCGCAGAGGAGCCGCAGACGTGCCAGATCGAGCTCGTCGAAACGGTATTCGCGATCCACTGCGGCCGGGCGGATCCAGCCGCGACGCACCCAGCTTCTGAGGCGTCGCACGGTGAGACCGCGCACCACCGCCACCACTTCCCGTTCCCCGACCAGCATCAGGCGATCTCCCGCATCTTTGCGCGCGGATCATAGGCATGGTTCTGCCGCCAGCGACGCATGAACCCCTCGAGCTCGGCATCGATCTTCTCCGGCAGCACGATCTCCAGGCGAACGTACTGGTCACCGCGCCGCCCGGTACGCGGATCGCGTACGCCCTTCCCGCGCAGCCGCAGCACCCGCCCGCTGCTGGCGCCTCTGGGGATGGTCATGCGTACCGGGCCGTCGACGGTCGGCACCTCGACCTTGCCGCCCAGGACCGCCTCGTCGATGGTGATCGGCAGGGTCACCCGGATATCGTTGCCCTCGCGGGTGAACAGCGGATGTGGGCGGACCTCGATCTCCACCAGCGCATCGCCGGGCGGACCGCCCTCCAAGCCCGGAGCGCCCTTGCCGCGAAGGCGGATCACCTGGCCGCTCTCGATCCCGGCCGGGATGGTCACATCGAGGGTGGAGCCGTCGGGCAGTACCACACGGCGGGTACCGCCGCGCGCGGCGTCGAGAAAGTCGACCACCAGATGATAGTGTAGATCGGGACCGCGCAGGGGACCGGCGCGCCGCCCCCCGGCGCGGCGGCCGAACAGGTCGGAGAAGATGTCGCCGAGATCGGCGAAGTCCTCGAAGCCGCGGCCGGTATGGTAGCGCTCGCCCGCCCCCGTTTCGGCGAAGTCGCGATAGTACCGCTGCTGCGGCTTCTCGGCTCCGGTCTCGTCGATCTCGCCGCGATCGTAGCGGGCCCGTTTTTCGGGATCGCCGAGGATCTCGTAGGCCGCCGAAACCTTCTTGAAGGTTTCCTCGGCGGCCTTGTCGCCGGGATTGAAATCCGGGTGCAGCTCCTTGGCGAGCTTGCGATAGGCCTTGCGGATCTCCTCCTGCGAGGCGTTGCGCGGGACACCGAGAACGGCATAGAGGTCTTCGGCCACGGAACCTTCCTTGGTCGCTGACGAGGTGGATCGGGTGCCGGCCCGTTCAGGGCCGTCTGGCACCCCCGGGCCCGAGGGCGGCGGCGAGCGCGTCGTCCACCGTTTCCAGCCAGACGAATGCGAGCTTCTCGCGCGCCCCTTCGGGGATGTCCACGAGATCCTTGCGGTTGCGGGCGGGCAGCAGCACCGTCCGGATGCCGGCACGCAGCGCCGCCAGGGTCTTTTCCTTGATGCCACCCACCGGCAGCACCAGGCCGCGCAACGAGATCTCGCCGGTCATCGCCACATCCGGCCGTACGGTGCGCCCGGTCAGCAGCGAGGCGATAGCCGTGAAGATGGCGACCCCCGCACTCGGCCCGTCCTTGGGCACCGCCCCCGCCGGCACATGGATATGGATGTCGCTCTTCTCGAAGAGGGCGGGATCGATGCCGAGCTGTTCGGCCCGGGCCTTGACCAAGGTGACCGCGGCGGTGGCGCTTTCCTTCATGACCTCGCCGAGCTGGCCCGTGAGGATGAGATTGCCCTTGCCCGGCACGCGGGTGGCCTCGATGAACAGGATCTCGCCGCCGAAGGGTGTCCAGGCGAGGCCGGTGGCGACCCCCGGCACCGAAGTGCGCATCGCCACCTCGTCCTCGAACTTCGGCGGCCCGAGGATTTCGGCCAGATCCCCGGCATCGACGGTGACCCGCTCGTCCCGGCCCTCGGCGATCCGCACCGCTGCCCGGCGGATCACCGCACCGAGCTGACGCTCGAGGTTGCGGCAGCCGGCCTCCCGCGTGTACTGTCGGATGATGGCCCGGATCGCCTCGTCGGTGATGGCGAACTGCTCGGGCTTCAGGCCGTTCTGCTCGAGCTGGCGCGGCAGCAGGTAGCGCCTCGCGATCTCCAGCTTCTCGTCCTCGGTGTAGCCGGGCAGCTCGATCACCTCCATGCGGTCGCGCAACGGCCCGGGGATCCCGTCGGCGATGTTGGCGGTGGCGATGAACAGCACCTTGGAGAGGTCGAAGGGCACGCCCAGATAGTTGTCCCGGAAACTGTGGTTCTGCTCGGGATCGAGTACCTCGAGCAGGGCCGAGGCGGGATCGCCGTGGAAGCTGGCACCGAGCTTGTCGATCTCGTCCAGCATCAGCACCGGATTGCGGGTGCCGGCCTTGCGGATCGCCTGGATGATGTTGCCCGGCAGTGCCCCGATATAGGTGCGCCGGTGGCCGCGGATCTCGGCCTCGTCATGGACGCCGCCCAGGCTGATGCGCACGAACTTGCGCCCCGTCGCCCGGGCGATGCTCTGCCCCAGCGAGGTCTTGCCCACGCCGGGTGGTCCGACCAGGCAGAGAATGGGACCCTTGCCCTCGGGGTTGAGCTTGCGCACCGCCAGATATTCGAGGATCCGGGTCTTCACCTTCTCGAGGTCGAAATGGTCCTCATCCAGGATCTGCCGCGCCCGGGCGATGTCGATCACTTCCTCGTCGAGCTTCGACCAGGGCAGCTCGGTCAGCCATTCGAGATAGGTTCGGAGCATGCCGTATTCGGCAGCCGCCTCGGGCAGCCGCTCGAGCCGACGGAGCTCCTTGCGGGCATGCTCCTCGATCTCCTCGGGCATGCCGGCTTCGGCGATCGCCTTTTCCAGCTCCTCGACTTCCGCCTCGCGCTCGCCCTCCTCGCCGAGCTGGCGGCGGATCGTCCGGAGCTGTTCGCGCAGCAGCCGCTCGCGGTTCTCCTTCTCGATGGTCTGGCGGGTTTCCTCGGCGATCTCCTGGCTCAGGCGCAGCACCGCCAACCGCTGGGCGAGCAGGCGCAGCACCAGATCGAGGCGCGTCTCGACATCCAGGGTCTCCAGCACGCGCTGCTTGTCGGCGGCCGGGAACTCCATGAAGGAGGCGACGAAATCGGCGAGCATGCCGGGTGAGGTGATGTTGCGGATGGCCTCGCCGATCTCCGCCGGTGCCTGGGGAATGAGTTCGAGCGCCTCGCCGGCCAGCCGCTTGAGTTCGTTCATCCGGGCCTCGATCCCCGGAGTGACCTCCTCGCGGATCTCGATTTCCTCGATGCGGGCGGCCAGGAACGGGTAGCCCTCGACATATTCGAGCACCCGAAAGCGCCGCACGCCCTGGCAGATGACATGATGTGCGCCCTCGCCGGCGGTCACGAAACGGAGGATGTTGGCGACCGTGCCGATCGGGTGCAGACCGTCACCGCCGGGCTCCTCGATCTCGGGATCGCGCTGCAGCACCACGCCGATCGGCCGCTCCGCCTCGATGCTCGCCTGCACCGCCAGTACCGAGCGGCGGCGTCCCACCGAAAGGGGCAGCACCACGCCGGGGAACAGCACGGCGTTCCGCAGCGGCAGGATGGCGATCGTGCCCTCGGGCAGGCGCGGCGCCGTCTCTTCCGGCCGCTCCTGCGGTTCGGCCAGGGCACCGCCGCCCGTCTCGGCTTCCTGTCGGATCTGTTCCTCGGCCATCGCCGTACCTCACATTCTTTCGAGGGCAATTGTCAGGCAGCCGTTCCGGAATTCCTGTCCGGCCAGGAGATAGCGCCCGGCGGGCAGTCGGATCCGCCGCAGGAACCGGCCGTGGGGAATTTCGAGACGCAGCAACCGGGCCCTGCGCACCACCGGGGGCAGCACCCGCCTTCCGGCGACGATCAGGGTGTCGCCATGCACGCGGAGTTCGAGATCCGCGGGATCCACTCCCGGCAGCGCCGCCGTGATCCACAGGCCGCGCTCGGTCTCGAAGATGTCCACCGGAGGCTCCCATTGCGAGCTCTCCGGCCGTGCTTCGGCCGGTACGAAGAACTGACGCTGCAGCCGCTCGGCGCGGGCCAGCATCTCGCATGCCTCCGCCCACATCCAGCGCCGCGGATCCGATGTCATTGCCGCAATCTCCTCGCGTCCGGTCGCCGGGACCATGAAAGGCATGTTCGCGCCCGAACGGAACAATGCATTCCCCGGCCGCCAGAAAACCCGCATCATATATAGGAATTGCGCGGCCCATGTTGAGGGGCCGGCGGCGCTTTGGCCCTCCCGGGCCGTGCCCGGGCCATTGTGGGCACCCGGCGCATCCCCATATGTTGCACGGAACCTGCCCCGGCCGGCCGGACGCCGCCATGGCCGCCGGTCCCGGAAACAGGAACTGTGCCAGGAGGTGCCGATGGCGAGCCAGCGCAACATCGCTCGGATGCCGGCCCGTAGGCCGGGAACCCGTTTTCGCTCCGCCTCCGCGGTGCCGGTGGCGCGGATCCACCGGCGCGAGGTCCAGGCGGGGCGCGGCGGCAGGGCGTTCGACCGGGCTTGGGTGCTGGAATTCGAGCCCGGCGGCCGGACGGTGATCGATCCGCTGATGGGCTGGAGCGGCAGCGCCGA
>JALSRW010000371.1 GCA_026984595.1 Alphaproteobacteria bacterium | reverse complement strand
TCGGGGCCTCGACCCGGATCGTCGATCGTACCACCGGCGAAGTCTTCACCGGACGGGTGCCCGCCTATTCGGTGGTGGTGCCGGGCGCTCTGCCCGGCAGGCCGCTGGCCGATGGCAGTCCCGGGCCCGGCCTCTACTGCGCGGTCATCGTCAAGCGCGTGGATGCCGGCACCCGGGCCAAGACCTCGATCAACGAACTCCTGCGCGATTGATGGCGGCGCCCGATCCGGTTGCACTCACCCGGGATCTGGTGCGCTGTCCGAGCGTGACGCCGGATGATGCCGGCACGCTCGCCATTCTCGAAGAGGTGCTGGGGCGCCTGGGCTTTCGCTGCCGCCGCCTGCGCTTCGGAGAAGGTGCCGCGGCGGTCGACAATCTCTATGCCCGGCTCGGCACGCGAGCACCGCTTTTGGCCTTCGCCGGCCATGTCGATGTGGTACCGCCCGGAGACCGCGCGGACTGGAGCGTCGATCCCTTCGCCGCCGTCATTCGCGAGGGGCGGCTCTACGGTCGCGGCGCGGCGGACATGAAAAGCGGCATCGCCGCCTTCGTCGCCGCGGTCGGTCGTTTCCTGGAGCGCCACGGCGAGCCGCCGGGCTCCATCGCCCTCCTGATCACCGCCGACGAGGAAGGCGAGGCGGTCCACGGTACCCGCCGCCTGCTGGAATGGGCGGCGGCCGAAGGCGAACGGCTGGATGCCTGTCTGGTGGGCGAGCCGACCTCCCTCGCGGAGGTCGGGGATCTCGCCAAGATCGGCCGGCGCGGCTCCCTGACCGGCCGCCTGAGGGTGTTCGGCCGCAGCGGCCATGTCGCCTATCCGCAGCGGGCGGACAATGCCGCCCACCGGCTGGTGGCCATGCTCCACGCCCTGATCGCCGAGCCGCTCGACGAGGGCAGCCCGCATTTCGAGCCCTCCGGCCTGCAGGTGACCAGCATCGATATCGGCAATCCGGCGAGCAACCTGGTGCCCGGGCGGGCCGAGGCGGTGTTCAACATCCGCTTCAACGACCGCCACGATCGGGCCAGCCTCGAGGGGCTGATCCGGCAACGGCTCGATGCCTGCGGCGGACGCTACGAGCTGGAGACGAGCTGCAGCGGTGAGGCCTTCCTGACGCCTCCCGGCCCGCTCAGCGAGATCCTGTGTGCCGCGGTGGCCGAGGTCCGCGGGCGCCGGCCGCGGCTCGACACTTCGGGCGGGACCTCGGACGCCCGCTTCATTCGGCGCTATTGCCCGGTGATCGAATTGGGTATCGTCGGCCGGACCATGCACCAGGTGGACGAAGCAGTGGAACTGGCCGATATCGAACTGCTCACCCGCATCTATCGGGCCTTTCTCGAGCGCTTTCTTCTGCGGCGGGACTGATGCCCGGGCGCGAGGAGATCACCCGATCCCTGACCGGCGCCTGGCTGCTGTGGCGCAGGGATCCCGCGGCCATGCGCTGGTTCGATCTTTCCGTCGAAGGGTTCTGGCGCTCCTTCTTCGCCGCCGTTCTGGTGGCGCCCTTCTACTTCTACATGGTCGCCACCGACTATATGGCGGGCGGGCTGCCGGCCGGCCTGGGGCTGGTGGTGCTGGTGCGCGGTCTGGCCTATCTGGTCGATTGGGCGGCCTTTCCGCTGGCGGCCATTCTGCTGGTCCGGCTGTTCGGTTTGCAGCACCGCTATGTGGCGTTGATCATCGCCGACAACTGGGCCTCGGTGTTGCAGGCGGCGGTGCTGACCGCAGCGGTGGTGGTGAGCACGGTGCTGCCGATGGCCGTCGCCGCCGTTCTGGTGCTCGCGACCTTCGTCGCCGTGATCTACTACCAGTGGCTGGTGGCCCGCCAGGCGCTGGAGACCACCGGGGCCGTCGCCGGCGGCTTCGTCGCCGCCGATCTGCTCACCGGCATCGCCGTCGACCGGCTGGTCGGCTCGCTGCTCTACGGATCGTAATCGACCCCGGCGAAATAGAGCCCTTCGGCCGGCGCCGTCGGGCCGGCGCGCCGGCGATCACGGGCGACCAGCACCTCCGCCACCCAGGCGATCGGCTTTCTGCCGCTGCCCACCAGCGCCAATGTGCCCACCATGTTGCGCACCTGATGGTGCAGGAACGACCGGGCGGCGGCATGGATCTCGACGATCTCCCCGTGCCGGCGGACGTGCAGCCGACGCAGGGTCTTCAGGGGCGAGCGGGCCTGGCACTGGCTGTCGCGGAAGCTGGTGAAATCGTGCCGGCCGACCAGCAGGGTCGCGGCTTCCTGCATGCGTTCGGCATCCAGCGGCCGGCCCAGGTGCCAGACCCGGCCGCGATCG
>JALSRW010000370.1 GCA_026984595.1 Alphaproteobacteria bacterium | reverse complement strand
CCTCGAGGGGAATCCGGAAACGGGAGAAGGCATAGGCCGCGAGGGTGCCGAGGAACACCGCGAAGAAGGTCGAGCCGAAGCCGATGATCAGCGAGTTCAGGTAGCGTCCGGCGAAGCGCGAGGGGCCGGTGATCACCATGTTGCGCTTGCGCACCAGTGCCTCGTACCAGGTCGCGGGCGGCGGCAGGCTGGCGAGATATTCGGGCGTCTGCCGGGTGCGGGCGGTGAAGAGATTGACATAACCCTCGAGGGAGGGGGTGAAGACCACCTTGGGCGGATAGGCGATGGCGTCGCTGGGCGTCTTGAAGCTGGTGGCCACGATCCAGGCCAGCGGGATCGAGGAGATCAGGGCATAGAGCACGATCACCAGCGCCGCCAGCCGGCGGCTGAACGGCGTGGGCTCGACGATGCTGCGTGCCTGGTCCGCGCCGCTCATCGTTCCTTCACCCGGTTGAGCACCTTGACGTAGATGTTGGCGACCCCGAACACGGTGACGAAGAGGATCACCGCGAGTGCGGCGCTGTAGCCGGTGCGCCACTTCTCGAAGGCCTCGCGCTTGAGGTAGATGGATGCGAGCTCGGTGGCCGAGCCGGGGCCACCGGAGGTCAGCTCGACCACCATGTCGAACATCTTGAAGTTCTCGATGCCGCGGAACAGTACGGCCAGCATCAAAAAGGGCAGCACCAGCGGCAGGGTGATGGTCCAGAACTGTCGCCAGGAGGAGGCCCCGTCCACTTCCGCCGCCTCGTAGAGATAATCCGGGATGGCACGCAAGCCGGCGAGGCAGATCAACATGACGAAGGGCGCCCACATCCAGGTGTCGACGAGCACGATCGCCCAGGGAGCCAGATCGGGATCCCCGATCATGGTGAAATCGCCGAAGTCGTAGAAGAAATTGACGATGTAGTTGAAAATGCCGGCCTGCGGCTGGAACAGATAGCTCCAGAAGACGCCGACGACGGCGGGCGACAGCATCATCGGAATGACGATCAGGGTGGTCCAGAAGGCGTGGCCCCGGAAGCGGCGGTTGATGAGCCAGGCCAACGCGAAACCCACAAGCACCTGGAGCAGGATCGACCAGAACACGAAATGTGCCGTCACCTGCATCGAAGACCAGATGTCCTCGTTGCCGAGAACCCGTTCGTAATTCCTGAACCCCAGCCAGCGCAGCGGCCGATGCGGCGCGTTGGCCTTGGCATTGGTAAAGCCGAGATAGATGTTCCACAGCAGAGGGAAGATATTGATGGCGAGCAGCAAGAGCACCGTCGGCGCGACGAACAGCCAGGCCACGGCCCGATCCGAGAGGCCGGCCCGGCGGGACGAGGCTGCGGACCGGACACCGGTGGAGCGGTGGGATGCCATGTCGCGGAAGGCCGGAGCTTCGTTCATGGAATGATCGTCGGTCGTGCGCGAGGGCGGAAAATGGGGACCGGCGAGGCGTCGCCGCCCCGCCGGCCTCGAGGATGGCTCAGAGCTTGCCCGCGTCCTGGAAGATCTCGGTCCAGTCCTCGATGAGCTTGTCGAGCGCCTCCTTGGCCGTGCCCTTGTCGGCCACGACATAGTCGTGGACGCGCCGCTGCATGGCTTGCAGGAGCTCGGCATATTCCGGCTCCTGCCAGAAATCCCGCACGTGCGACATGGCCTTCAGGAAATCGGCAGCGAACGGCGCGCTCTTCGGGAAATCGGGCGCCTCGAGCACCGCACGGTGGCAGCTATAGCCGCCCAGAGCCCACCACTTTTTCTGCACATCGGGCTGGGCGAACCATTTGATGTACTGCAGCGCCAGATCCTTCTTGTCGGAGTAGGAGACCACGGAAATGCCCTGACCGCCCAGAACACTGGCCTCCTCGTTCTCCCGCGGGTTGACGAAGAAACCGGACACCTTGCCCACGGCCTCGTCCTTGAGGATGCCGGGGAAGAAGGCGAACCAGTTCATCTGCATCGCCACCTGCCCGGATTTGTAGGCGTCGAGGTTGGCGACCATGTAGGCATCGGAGTGGCCGGGCGGAGTGCAGCATTCGTAGAGCGCCTTGTAGGCCTCGAGCGCCTTCACCGCTTCCGGGGAATTGACGAAGCCCTCCATGTGGTAGGGATGCTTCGGATCCTGATATTCGAAGCCCCAAGGATAGAGGGCCGAGGTCACGCCCATGGTGATGCCTTCGGAGCCCCGCTCGGTATAGATGGCGACACCGTAGCGGACCTTGCCGTCGATCTCGCGGCCGGTGAAGAACTTGGCGACCTCCATGAGCTCGTCCCAGGTGGCGGGCGGCGCGAGCTCGCGGCCGTATTCCT
>JALSRW010000369.1 GCA_026984595.1 Alphaproteobacteria bacterium | reverse complement strand
CCGCCCCAGATGCCGATGATCAGGTACATCGGGATCAGGATGCCCTCGAAGAAGATGTAGAAGAGAACGATGTCGAGGGCCACGAACACCCCGACCATCAGCGTGTCGAGCACCAGAAAGGCGATCATGTACTCCTTGACCCGGTTCTGCACCGAGTGCCAGGAGCCGACGATGCAGACCAGGGTCAGGAGTGTGGAGAGCAGCACGAACCACAGGCTGATGCCGTCGACGCCCACATAGTAGTTGACGCCGAGGCCGAGCAGCCAGGGGCTTTTCTCGACCATCTGGAAGCCCGGCTGGGCGGGGTCGAAGTTCGCCCAGACCAGCACCGAAAGCAGGAAGGTGACGAGCGCCGTCCACAGCGCCACGCTACGGCTGTTCTGGGCGACGATCTCGGGCTCGCCACGGATGAACAGGATGAAGCCGGCACCGACCAGCGGCAGGAAGGTGACGAGGGAAAGAAGAGGCCAGTCGCTCACGAGTTCTCACCCCCGCAGGATGAACAGATACCAGCTCAGCAGCAGGACGAGGCCGATCAGCATGGCGAAAGCGTAATGGTAGACATAGCCCGTCTGCAGCCGGATCGCCCGTCGCGTGGTAGCGAGGGTGACCGCCGCCACCCCGTCCGGTCCGAAGCGATCGATCACCCCGAGATCGATGCCGCGCCAGAGCACCCGTGCGAAGCCCAGGGCCGGTCGCACGAAGAGCGCGTCGTAGAGCTCGTCGAAATACCATTTGTGCGTGAGGAAGGTGTAGAGCGGCCGCAGGCTCGCCGCCAGCCGGTCCGGCAGACCCGGCATCGCCACGTAGAAGAGCCAGGCGAGACCGAGGCCGATCACCAGGGCGCCGAAGGGTGCCAGCTTCACGGTCCAGGGGACGGCCTCGATCTCCTCGAGCACGGTGTTGATGGGTGCCGTGAAGATGGCCCCGCCCCAGAACTCGCCCTCGGGAGCGATCAGCGGCAGGCCGAACCAGCCGGCGAGCAGCGCACCCGCCGCCAGGAACAAGAGCGGCACGGTCATCACCGGCGGGCTTTCGTGGACGTGCTCCAGCACCTCCCGGCTGGCCCGGGGCGCGCCGTGGAAGGTCATGAACATCAGCCGCCCGGAATAGAAGGCGGTGAGCACCGCGGCCAACAGCAGCAGCCAGAACGCATAGCCGGAGAGCGTGTTGCCCGACACCCAAGTGGCCTCGATGATGGCGTCCTTGGAGAAGAAGCCGGCGGTGCCCGGAAAGCCGATCAGGGCCAGCGTACCGATCCACATCACCGCATAGGTCACCGGCAGCTTGCGCCAGATGCCGCCCATTTTGCGCATGTCCTGCTCGTCCGACATGGCATGGATCACCGAACCGGCACCGAGGAACAGCAGCGCCTTGAAGAAGGCATGGGTATAGAGATGGAAGATGCCGGCGGCATAGGCGCCCACCCCGGCGGCGGCGAACATGTAGCCGAGCTGCGAGCAGGTCGAATAGGCGATCACCCGCTTGATGTCGTTCTGCACCAGACCGACGGTGGCGGCGAAGAGCGCGGTCGAGGCGCCGATGAAGGTAATCAGCCCGAGTGCGATGGGGGCGTATTCGTAGAGTGGCGAAAAACGCGCCACCAGGAAGACGCCGGCGGTGACCATGGTGGCGGCGTGGATCAGGGCGGAGACCGGGGTCGGACCCTCCATCGCATCCGGCAGCCAGGTATGGAGGCCGAGCTGGGCCGATTTGCCCATGGCGCCGATGAACAGGAGAATACCGATCAGGGTCAGGGTGTCGAAGCCGCCACCGAACACGAACAGTTCGGTGTTCGCCAGCTTCGCCGTGTTGGCGAAGATCACGTCGTACTGGATGCTGTCGAACACGAACCAGGTGGCGGCGATGCCCAGGGCCAGGCCGAAATCGCCCACCCGGTTGACGATGAAGGCCTTGATGGCGGCCGCGCAGGCCGAGGGACGGGTGTACCAGAAGCCGATCAGCAGATAGGAGGCGACGCCCACCCCTTCCCAGCCGAAATAGAGCTGGAGGAGGTTGTCGGAGGTCACCAGCATCAGCATGGCGAAGGTGAAGAAGGAGAGATAGCTGAAGAAGCGCGGGATGCTCGGATCGTGCGCCATGTAGCCGATCGAGTAGACGTGGATCAGGAAGCTGATGCAGCTCACCACGAACATCATGATGACCGACAGCGCGTCGATCCGCAGCACCCACTCGGCGGTGAAACTGTCCACCGCCATCCAGGTGAAGAGCGGCACCTTGAACGGCTCGTCGCCGAGGGTCGCCAGCGCCACGATGCTGGCCAGGGCGGAGACCCCCATCAGCCCGCAGGTGACCAGTTGCGAGGCGCGGTCGCCGATCAGACGGCCGAACAGGCCGGCGACGATGGCGCCCAAGAGCGGCGAGAAGACGAGGAGGACGTACAGCATCCTCAGCCCTTCATCAGGTTGATGTCTTCGACCTCGATACTGCCGCGGTTGCGGAAATAGACGAGGACGATGGCGAGACCGATCGCCGCTTCGGCGGCGGCCACGGTGAGCACGAAGATGGCGAAGATCTGGCCGGCGAGATCGCCGAGATATGCGGAAAAGGCGACGAAATTGATGTTCACCGCCAGCAGCAGGAGCTCGATGGCCATCAGGATGATGATCACGTTCTTGCGATTGACGAAGATCCCGAACACCCCGATCGTGAACAGGATGGCCGCCAGCGTCAGATAGTGGGAAAGCGGAACCGGCACCCCTCGATCCTCCTCAAATGCCCGTACGCGGCGGAACCTTGCGTACCTCCAGGGTCTCGCTGCGCCGCCGCCGCACCTGCCGGCCGATATCCTGCCGTTTGGCGTCCGGACGGTGCCGCATGGTCAGGGTCATGGCTCCGACCATCGCCACCAGCAGGATGATGCCGGCGGCCTGGAAGAGGTAGAAATAGTCGGTGTAGAGCAGCCGGCCGATGGCCTCGGTGTTGGTCATCCCGGTCCCCTGCGTGGTGGTGGCCGCGGCCGCCGCCCCCATCGCCGGCTCCATGGCCAGGCTGCCGAACACCAGACCGAGCTCCACCAGCAGGATGAGGCCGACCAGCGCCCCCACGGGAAGATACTGGAGAAAGCCCTCCCGGAGCTGGACGAAATTGATGTCCAGCATCATCACCACGAACAGGAACAGCACCGCCACCGCGCCCACATAGACCACCACCAGCAGCATGCCGAGGAACTCGGCCCCGAGCAGAATGAACAGACCGGCCGAGTTGAAGAAGGCGAGGATCAGGAAGAGCACGGAATGGACCGGATTCCTGGCGGCGATCACCATCACCGCCGCCGCCACCGTGACGAAGGCCAGAAGGTAGAAGACGAGCTGGGCCAGGATCATGAGCGGATCGTCCGTTCGGCTGCCGGATCTTGCATCGTTCGGGGCATGGCTTCAGCGATAGGGTGCATCGGCCTCGAGCCTCATGGCGATCTCGCGCTCCCAGCGCTCGCCGTTCTCAAGGAGCTTCTCCTTCGTATAGAAGAGCTCCTCCCGCGTCTCTGCGGCGAATTCGAAGTTCGGCCCCTCGACGATGGCGTCCACCGGGCAGGCTTCCTCGCAGAAGCCGCAATAGATGCATTTGGTCATGTCGATATCGTAGCGGGTGGTACGCCGGCTGCCGTCGGGCCGCGGTTCGCTCTCGATGGTGATGGCCTGGGCCGGGCAGATGGCCTCGCAGAGCTTGCAGGCGATGCAGCGTTCCTCGCCGCTGGGATAGCGCCGCAGCGCGTGCTCGCCGCGGAAGCGCGGCGACAGCGGCCCTTTCTCGTAGGGATAGTCGAGGGTCACCTTGCGCCGGAACAGATAGCGCAGGGTCAGGGAAAAGCCCCTGACGAGCTCCTCCCAGAGCACGGTTCGCGCGAGTTGGTCGATGTGCACTGTCGGCCCTCCCTCCGCCGCGCGCTCAGCCCGGCACCAGATCGAACGCCACCAGCACCCCTGCGGTCAGCACCAGCCAGCCGAAGGAGACCGGAAGCAGCACCTTCCACCCGAGACGCATGAGCTGGTCGTAGCGGTAGCGCGGCAGCGTCGCCCGCGCCCAGATGTAGACGAACAGGATGGCGCAGATCTTGAGGATCAGCCAGATCGGCCCGGGGATCCAGGTGAACGGCGCCACCTCGAAGGGCGGCAGCCAGCCGCCGAGGAACAGGATCGAGGCGATCGCGCTCATCAGGATCATGTTGGCGTATTCGCCGAGGAAGAAGAGTGCGAAGGTCATCGAGGAATACTCGACGTTGTAGCCCGTCACCAGGCTGGCCTCGTCCTCCGGCAGATCGAAGGGCAGCCGGTTGGTCTCGGCGAGGATCGCGACCAGGAAGATCATGAACATCGGGAAATGCCAGAAGGCGTACCAGCCCTGCTCCGCCTGGGCGCGGACGATGTCCGAGAGATTGAGCGAGCCGGCGGTCAGCAGCACGCTGATGATGATCATGCCCATGGCGATCTCGTAGGAGATCATCTGGGCCGAGGAGCGCAGCGCGCCCAGGAAGGCGTAGCGTGAATTGGAGGCCCAGCCGGCCATGATGATGCCGTAGACCCCGAGCGAGCTGACCGCGAACAGATAGAGTATGCCGACGTTGATGTCGGCCAGCACCAGGGTGGCACCGAAGGGGATCACCGCCCAGCCGATCAGCGCCAGAATGAAGGTGATCATGGGGGCGATCAGGAACACGCCCTTGTTGGCGCGGGTGGGGATCACCGTTTCCTTGAAGAACAGCTTGGCGCCGTCGGCCAGCGGCTGCAACAGCCCGTAGGGCCCCACGAACATCGGCCCCTGCCGGAGCTGCATGCCGCCGATGATCTTGCGCTCGGCATAGGTGAGATAGGCTACCGCCACCAGCAGCGGCACGACGATCACCAGGATGTAGACGACCAGCAGAATGAGCGGCCAGATCGTGCCCCAGAAGATCTCAGCCATGGGTCCCGGTACCCTTCTCCGTCGCGGGCTTCAGGATCTCGCTGCTGCACTGCTGCATGATCCGCGACGCCCGTGCGATCGGGTTGGTGAGGTAGAAATCGGTGATCGGCGAGGTGAAGGGCGTCTTCTCCAGCCTGCCGCGCTTGCCGAACCTGCCCCATTCGGCCGGGGTGATGCTGTCGGTCCGCGCGAGATGGGGTGCCAGCTCGGCCATCCGCGCACGCACCGCGAAGATGTTGTCGAGCGGCACGGTCCGCCCCAGCGCCTCGGAGGCCGCGCGCAGGATCTTCCAGTCCTCGCGCGCCTCGCCGGGCGGGAAGACGGCCAGCCTGCCGTGTTGGGGGCGCCCCTCGAGATTGACCCAGGTGGCGTTCTTCTCGGTGAAGGCGGCGCCGGGCAGGATGAGATCGGCGATCGGCGCGGCACGGTCGCCGTGATGGCCCTGATAGACGACGAAGGCGCCCGCCAGCCGCGAAACCTCGATCTCGTCGGCGCCCAGCAGCCAGACGAGGTCGATCTCGCCGGCCTCCACCCCCTCGAGGATGCCGGCCACATCGCGACCGCCCTCTCCCGGCACCAGGCCGAGATCGAGCCCGGCCACCCGGGATGCCGCGGTATGCAGGAGATTGAAGCCGTTCCAGCCCTCGGCGACGAGCCCGAAACGTTCGGCGATGCGGTGGGCGAGAGCCAGCACCGCGGCGCCGTCGCCGCGGGCGACGGCGCCCGTCCCCAGCACCAGCATCGGCCGCTCGGCCGCCTTCAGCGCCTCGCAGATCTCGTGCTTGCCCTCGGCGATCGCCCGCAGCGTCTCCGGTCCCTCGCCGAGATCCTCGACCGGATAGGTCAGATCGAAGGGCGCGCCGATGCGGGCCACGCGAAAGCCACCCATGCGCCAGCGCTTTCTCAGGCGGGCGTTCACCAGCGGCGCTTCCCAGCGCGGATTGGTACCCACCAAAAGGCAGAAATCGGCCTGCTCGATGCCGGCGATCGTGGTGTTGAAGAGATATTCCGCGCGCACCCGCCCTTCCAGCCGGGCCCCGTCCTGGCGGCAGTCGACATTGGGGCAGCCCAGCCTTTCGGCGAGCTCGCGCACCAGCACCATGCTCTCGGCATCGACCAGATCGCCGAGGATGAAGGCCATGCGCTCGCCGGGCAGGTTCTCCATGCGCGCCGCCAGCGCCGCGAAGGCATCGCGCCAGCTCGCTTCGACGAGCCGGCCGTCGCGGCGGACCATCGGCACGTCGAGGCGGCGGTATTTGAGCCCGTCATAAGCAAAACGCGTCTTGTCGGAGATCCACTCTTCGTTGATGTCCTCGTGCAGCCGCGGGAGGATCCGCATCACCTCGTTGCCGCGGGCATCGACGCGGATGTTGGAGCCCACCGCATCCATCACGTCGATCGATTCGGTCTTCTTCAGCTCCCAGATGCGGGCCCGGTACTGGTAGGGCTTGGAGTTGAGGGCGCCCACCGGGCACAGGTCGATGATATTGCCCTGCAGCTCGGAATGCAGCGCCTGCTCGATATAGTTGGTGATCTCCATGTGCTCGCCGCGCCAGCAGCCGCCGAGCTCGGGCACCCCCGCCACTTCGGTGAGAAAACGGATGCAGCGGGTGCAGTGGATGCAGCGGGTCATGTGGGTGGCGACCAGCGGCCCCAGATACTTGTCGGCGACGGCCCGCTTGTTCTCCTTGAAGCGGGAATGGTCGGGTCCGTAGAACAGGGTCAGGTCCTGCAGATCGCATTCGCCGCCCTGGTCACAGATCGGGCAGTCGAGGGGATGGTTGATCAGCAGGAATTCGAGCACGCCCTTCCTGGCCTTGTGCACCAGCGGCGTGTCGGTGTGCACCACCATCCCGTCGGCCGCGGGCATCGCGCAGGAGGCCACGGGCTTCGGGGATTTCTCGATCTCCACCAGGCACATGCGACAGTTGCCGGCGATGTTCAGCCGCGGATGGTAGCAGAAATGCGGGATCTCGCGACCGGCGAGCTCGCAGGCCTGGAAGACCGTGTAGCCGGCCGGAACCTCGATCTCTTCGCCGTCGATGACCAGTTTCGGCATGCTCTCCGTCCGCTGTCCTCGGTTTCCCGTCAGGCCGCCGCCCGATCCCCGCCCTTCCGCTTCGCGGCGATGCGCCGCTCGAGCTCGTCGCGGAAATGCCGGATCAGCCCCTGCACCGGCCAGGCCGCGGCATCGCCCAGCGCGCAGATGGTGTGTCCCTCGATCTGCTTGGTGACGTCCCAGACGAGATCGATCTCCTCGCTCTCGGCATCGCCTTCGGCGAGGCGGGTGACCATCCGCCACAGCCAGCCGGTGCCCTCCCGGCAGGGGGTGCACTGGCCGCAGGATTCGTGCATGTAGAATTTCGACAGCCGGGCGATCGCCCGGACGATGTCGGTGGAACGGTCCATGACGATGACCCCGGCCGTGCCGAGACCGCTCTGGGCCTCGCGCAGGCTGTCGAAGTCCATCCGCACCGCCTCGCAGACCGATTTGGGGATGAGCGGCACCGAGGAGCCGCCGGGGATGATCGCCAGCAGATTGTCCCAACCGCCGCGCACCCCGCCCGCATGCTTCTCGATCAGGGTCTTGAGGGGGATGCCCATCTCCTCCTCGACCGTGCAGGGCTGGTTCACATGGCCGGAGATGCAGAAGATCTTGGTGCCGGTGTTGTTCTGGCGGCCGAGACCGGCGAACCAGGCGGCACCCCGGCGCAGGATGGCCGGCACCACGGCGATGGTCTCGACATTGTTGACGGTGGTCGGGCGGCCGTAGAGGCCGACCGCCGCCGGGAAGGGGGGCTTGAGGCGGGGCTGCCCCTTCTTGCCCTCGAGGCTCTCGAGAAGCCCGGTCTCCTCGCCGCAGATATAGGCACCGGCGCCGCGATGGAGATGGATCTCGAGGTCGTAGCCCGACTTGCAGGCGTTCCTGCCGACCAGCCCGGCCGCGTAGGCCTCCTCGATCGCCGCCTGCAGGATCTGCGCCTCGCGCACGAACTCGCCGCGGATGTAGATGTAGCAGTGGGTGCAGCCCATCGCCGCCGAGGCCAGCACGCAGCCCTCGATCAGCTTGTGCGGCTCGTTGCGGATGATCTCCCGGTCCTTGCAGGTGCCGGGCTCGGATTCATCGGCGTTGACGACGAGATAGGCGGGACCGCCATCGCTCTTCTTGGGCATGAAGGACCATTTGAGCCCCGTCGGAAAGCCGGCGCCGCCACGCCCCCGCAAGCCCGAATCCTTGATCTCCTGAACCAGCGCCTCGCGGCCACGGAGGATCAGATCCCTGGTCCCGTCCCAGTCGCCGCGCTTTCTGGCGGCATCGAGGTTCCAGGGCTGCTCGCCGTAGAGATTGGTGAAGACGCGGTCGCGATCCTGCAGCATGCGCGTCACTTCTCCTCGAACAGCAGGGTCGTCTTGCCGCCTGCGGGCATCGAACCCTTGCGCCCCGACTGCGGACCCGGCTTCGGCCGTTCCCCGCGCTTGAGGGCCTCGAGCACCGCCTTGGTGCGCTCGTAGTCGAGATCCTCGTAATAGTCCTCGTCCACCCACAGCACCGGCGCGTTGGCACAGGCACCGAGGCACTCGAACTCCCGCAGATAGAAACGACCGTCGGGCGTACTCTCGCCGATCTCCACCCCGAGCACCTCCTTGCAGGCGCGCACCACCTCGTCGGAGCCGCACAACCAGCAGGGGGTGGTGGTGCAGACCCGCACCTGGATCCGTCCCACCGGCTCGGTGTTGAACATGTCGTAGAAGGTGGCCACCTCGTAGACCGAGATGCGGGGCATGCCGAGAACCTCGGCGACATGATCGAGCGCCGCCCTGGGGAGCCAGCCGCCATGCTGCTCCTGGGCCAGATGGAGAACCGGCAGTACCGCGCTGGCCCGGCGGTCCTCGGGATAGCGGGCGAGAATCTCGCGGATCTTCTCCAGGTTCTCGCTGGAGAAGGCGAAGCTCTCGACCGCGGGCGCCATGCCCTCGCCGCTTGCCGCACTCATCGGTCGACCTCCCCGAAGACCACGTCGAGAGCGCCGATATTGGCCACCACATCGGCGAGCTGGTGCCCGCGGCTCATCAGCTCCAGCGCCTGCAGATGAACATAGGCGGGCGAGCGGATCTTGCAGCGATAGGGCTTGTTGGTGCCGTCGGAGACCAGATAGACGGCGAACTCGCCCTTGGGATTCTCGGTCGCCACATAGACCTCGCCGGCGGGCACGTGGATGCCCTCGGTATAGAGCTTGAAATGGTGGATGAGCGCCTCCATCGAGCGCTTCATCTCCGCCCGGGGCGGCGGCGTCACCTTGTGGTTGGGCGTGCGCACCGGCCCCTCCGGCATCTGCTCCAGACACTGGCGGATGATCTTCACCGATTCGCGCATCTCCTGCATGCGCACGAGATACCGGTCGTAGCAATCGCCGTGCTTACCTACGGGGATGTCGAAATCGAGCCGCTCGTAGACCTCGTAGGGTTGCGCCTTCCTGAGATCCCAGGCGATGCCCGAGGCCCGCAGCATCGGCCCGGAAAAGCCCCATGCCAGCGCATCCTCGGCCGAGACCACGCCGATATCGACGGTGCGCTGCTTGAAGATGCGGTTCTCGTTGAGCAGCGTCTCGATGTCGGCCATGAACCCTTCGAACTGATCGCACCATTCCGCGATCCGCTCCTCCATGCCGGCCGGCATGTCCTTGGCCACGCCGCCGAAGCGGAAATAGTTGGCGTGCATCCGCGCGCCCGAGACCTGCTCGTAGAACTCCATGAGCTTCTCGCGCTGCTCGAAGCCCCACAGGAGCGGCGTCATCGCCCCGATATCCAGGGCCATGGTGGTGATGTTGAGGAGATGGTTGAGGATGCGGGTGATCTCGCAGAACAGCACCCGGATGTACTGGGCGCGGATCGGCACCTCGACGCCGAGCAGCTTTTCGACCGCCAGCACGAAGGAATGCTCCTGGCACATCATGGAGACGTAGTCGAGGCGGTCGAAATAGGGGATGTTCTGCAGATAGGGGCGGTACTCGATGAGCTTCTCGGTGCCGCGATGGAGAAGACCGATATGGGGATCGGCCCGTTCGACGATCTCGCCGTCCATCTCCAGCACCAGGCGCAACACGCCGTGCGCCGCCGGATGCTGCGGGCCGAAATTGACGCTGAAGGTCTTGATCTCCGTCTCGGCCATCATCCCGTTTCCAAAGCTCGGCCCGGCACCACCCCGCGCCGGGGGTAGCGCCCCGCATTCCAAGATTCGACCCCCTAGGCCTGCGCCTTTTCGTCGCCCGGCAGCAGGCCGCCTCCCTCCCAGGGCGAGAGGAAGTCGAAACTGCGGAAGTCCTGGCGCAGCTTCACCGGCTCGTAGACGACGCGTTTCTGCTCGTCGTCGTATCGCAGCTCGACATACCCCGTGAGCGGAAAATCCTTGCGCAGCGGATGGCCCTCGAAACCGTAATCCGACAGCAGGCGCCGGAGATCGGGGTGGCCGCTGAACAGGATGCCGTACATGTCCCAGGCCTCGCGCTCGAACCAGCCGGCCGTGGGAAACACCGAAACCACCGAGGGTACCGGCGTGAACTCGTCGGTGCGGACCTTGACCCGGATGCGCTGGTTGTGGTGCAGCGACAGCAGGTGGTAGACCACATCGAAGCGCTGCTCGCGCTCCGGATAATCGACCCCGCAGAGATCGACGAGCTCCTTGAACAGCAGCCCCGCCTCGTCGCGCAGGAAGGTCAGCACCCGTACGATCTGGGAAGCCGGCACGACGATCGTCAGTTCGCCGAAGGCGATCTTCT
>JALSRW010000368.1 GCA_026984595.1 Alphaproteobacteria bacterium | reverse complement strand
GAAGACGGTCCGCGTCTGGCCTGGCTGAATACCGCGCTCGAGCGCTGCGCCCGCACCGGCGGCCTGCGGCTGTTGCGCGATCTCTATGTACCGCTGCTGTTCGGCCCGAAATGGCTGGCCGCCAACCGCCGGCAGTTCCTCGGCGAGGAGCCCTACATCGCCCTCGATCCGGCCCATGCCGATGTGCGCCTGCTGGCGAGCGCGGGTACCGCCGACTGGAACTTCCCCTGGGAGAAGCTCGATCTGCCGGTGATCGTCATGACCGGCCGCGAGGACCGGGTCTTCTACGACGAGGATGCGGTGCGGCGCCTGTCCGCGCGCCTGCCCAACGCCCTTCGGGTCGATCTCGCCGAGGCCGGCCATCTGCTGCCGGCGGAGGATCCCGGAGCGGTGATCGAGGCCTGCCTGGCGCTCGCCGGACGCATCGGGGAGCCCATCCCGTGAACGGCGAAGGCCTCTGGCACCGCCATGCCTGGGCCGCCTATCTCGCCGTCTTCATCGGCGTGATCGGCCATGCCTCGAGCGAATTCGTCTCGGTTCTCACCGGCGTCTCCGGCCCCGAGGTTTCGGTCTGGCGCTTCGCCATCGGCGCCGCCGGGCTGATCCTCCTCTGCCTCGCCATGCCCGCCACCCGCGATCTGCTGACCCCGCTGCGCCAGCATTTCTGGCCGATCACCGGCCTTTCCGTGCTGGGCTTCGCGGTGGCCTATCTGTTCTTCCACTGGTCGCTGGACTTCGCCACCGTGCCGCAGGTGGCGATCACCGTCACCACCATGCCCATCTTCCTGGCCATCGTGAACCAGTGGCGGACCGGCGAGAAGGTGACACCGATCAAATGGGTCACCGGAATCGCCGCGCTCTTGGCCATCGCCGCCCTCTTGACCGACGGCGCCCTCGAACAGCTCGCTGGCACCGGCGACGATCTGATCGGCATGCTGATGGCGCTGGGGACCGCCTTTTTCGGCGGCGCCTTCATGATCCTCGCCCGCCCCTATTTCGCCCGCTACGGGGCGCTCCGGATGACCACCCTGTCCATCACCATCGCCGCCATCGCCCTCTGGGTCGGCGTCGGCCTCTTCTTCGGCCGCTGGGTCGATTTCACCACCCTGCTCGATCGCGACGGCGGCGAGGCGCTGGCGCTGGTCACCATCGGCCTCTACAACACGACCATCACCCAGTGGCTGTGGCTGGGCGGTCTGGCCGCCGCCCCCGACATCGCCCGGGCCGGCTATCTGTTCTTCCTCAAACCCGTGATCGCCGCCTTGCTGGCGCTGTTCATCCTCGGCCAGCCGGTGACCCCGGTGGACTGGATCGCGATCCTGATCATCTGCGGTGCCGTCGCCCTCGAAGCCGCCTGGCCGCGCCTGCGCCCGGCCACCAGCCCGCAGCGGGGCTGACCCGCCCGCCGGTTGTGCCCCGTCCGATCAAAGGCTATTCTCCGAGGATCGGGTGCGGAGGGCCATAGTCGGTGATCCTCGAATTCCTCGCGCGACAGGCGATCGGCGCGCTGATCGGCGCCGGCGCCGTCCATCTCGGCAGGTGTGTCGCAGGGCGGCTCCTGCCGGAACTGTTCGCGGACCCACCGCCGGATGTGGGCGCTCCTCATCCTCGGTTTCGATCCGCCGGTCGCCGGTTGCCCGCCCGGCCGCAGGCGTGGATGCCGAGTTCTCTACGTTTCCCGAAAAGTCACTGCCGAATTTCTGCACAAATCTGTGGTGTTCACTGGCGAATGCATTGCAGAAAGTATCGCAGCGTATCGGGCCAGAGAAGAGCCGCGTTTGTAGGGCTTGCTCGCGGGGCAGTCCACGGTCCTCTTAGCACTCCTCCGGAGACACCTCCGTTGACATACAGAAATTCGTAAATGGGCTCGTCGCGTTCGGCATCGGTCACTTTGAAAGCTTCTCGGCTCGCGACCGCAGGGTCTGCATCGACAAACAGGCCGCTGAGGTGAAAGAGGATCGGAGTCCATTCCGCATACGAGTACCCCCAGATGTCCACCAACTCGTACAACGACAGATTGGTTTCGTGTCGGTTCGGCTCGAGATCGATTATCAGGACCGAACCGCTGTATTCCCCCGTCTCGTCCAGAGCCGACTCGATCGGAAGGTGCCACGCGTAAGGCTCATTCTGGCCCACAGGAACCCGCTTGCCCAGAAGCCACGGCAAGAACCCCGAGTTGCACCCGAAAAGGTGGCATTCCTCGATAAACTCGTACGAACTCAGGCCGGAGTCTCGATTTTTCTTGTACAGCGCGAACATACCTGTCTCTCCGTCAATGAGCTTTCGGGCGCCG
>JALSRW010000367.1 GCA_026984595.1 Alphaproteobacteria bacterium | reverse complement strand
GTCCGGTGCGGATGAGATCGGCGAGCGCCTCCTCGTCCACCAGCCCGCCGCGGGCACAGTTGATGATGCGCACCCCCGGCCGCGTCCGCAGCAATGCCTCGCGGGACAGGATGTTGCGGGTCTGCTCGGTGAGCGGCGTGTGCAGAGAGATGAAATCGGCCCGCTCCAGAAGCTCGTCGAGGGAGACGCGCTCCACCCCCAGCGCCCGGGCACGCTCCTCGGACAGGAAGGGATCGTAGACCAGCACCCGCATCTTCAGGGCATGAGCCCGCTCAGCGACGATCGAGCCGATATTGCCGCAGCCGATCACCCCGAGCGTCTTGCCGGTGAGCTCGACCCCCATGAAGCGCGACTTTTCCCATTTGCCGGCACGGGTGGAACGGTCGGCGGCGGGGATCTGACGGGCGAGCGCGAACATCATGGCGATGGCGTGCTCGGCGGTGGTCACCGCATTGCCGAAGGGGGTGTTCATGACCACCACGCCGCAGCGGGTGGCGGCCTCGACATCGATATTGTCGACACCGATGCCGGCGCGGCCGACCACCTTGAGGCGGGGGGTTCCGGCCTCCAGTACGGCCGCCGTGATCCGGGTCGCGGAGCGCAGGGCGATACCGTCGTACCGGCCGATCACGGCCAGCAGTTCCTCTTCGGACATGCCGGTGCGCAGCTCGGGAACGATGCCCCGTTCCTCGAAGATGCGCACCGCCACCGGGCTCAGCTTGTCGGCGATCAGGACCTTGGGCATGACGGGGATTCCGTTGGCATGAGGGAAAGGCGATCAGAGGCCGGCACGGGCCTCGGCGAAGGCCCGGTCCAGCCAGGGCAGCAGCGCCTCGATATCGCGGGTCTCGACCGTGGCGCCGCCCCAGATCCGCAGGCCCGGCGGAGCATCGCGGTAGGCGCCGATATCATGGGCCACCTGCTCTTCTTCGAGCCGTGCCAGCATGGCCTTGACGAAGGCCCTCTGGCGATCTTCGGGCAGTGCCGTCACCGCCGGATCGGTGATCCGCAGACAGATCGCGGTGGGCGAGCGAATCTCCGGTCGGCGGGCCAGGAAATCCACCCATCCGGTGCGCGCCACCCATCGCGCGACCGCTTCCAGATTGGCCCGCACCCGCGCCTCCAGGCCGGCGCGGCCGCCCATCGTTTCGGCCCAGCCCAGCGCGTCCAGCGCATCCTCCACCGCCAGCATGGAAGGGGTGTTGATGGTCTCGCCGCGGAAGATGCCCTCGATGAGCCGGCCGTTCTTCGTCAGGCGGAAGATCTTGGGCAGCGGCCAGGAGGGCGCGTGGCTCTCCAGCCGGGCGATCGCCCGCGGTCCCAGCGCCAGCATGCCGTGCTGGGCCTCGCCACCCAGCACCTTCTGCCAGGACCAGGTGACCACATCCAGCCGCTCCCAGGGAAGTTCCATGGCGAACACCGCAGAGGTCGCATCGCACAGGACCAGCCCCTCGCGATCGGCAGCGATCCAGTCGCCGTCGGGGACCCGCACGCCGGAGGTGGTGCCGTTCCAGGTGAACACCAGGTCGCGGCCGGGATCGACGGCACGGAGATCGGGCAATTCGCCGTAGGGCGCTTTCAGAGCCCGGACATCGGGCAGGCGGAGCTGCGTTTCGATGTCGGTCAGCCAGCCCTTGCCGAAGGCGTCGAAGACCAGCACGTCGACGCCGCGCGGCCCCAGGAGCGACCACATCGCCGCCTCGAAGGCCCCGGTATCGGAGCCCGGCATGATACCGAGGCGGAACCCCTCGGGAATGCCGAGCAGCGCGCGGCTGCGCTCGATTACCTCGGCCAGCCGCGCCTTGGCCGGCGCCGCTCGGTGCGAGCGGCCCACCAGCGCCCCTTCGAGCACGGAAACCGACCAGCCCGGCCGCTTGGCGGTCGGTCCGGAGCTGAAGCAGGGATTGCTGGGGCGGATCGCGGGTTCGCTCATCGGGCAGTCCTGACGCGGATCGGAAAGTTCGTGCCGCAAATTAGAGGCTGGGATGCTGCATTGCAACACGGCCCTCGTTCCGGAGAGCTCTTCAGGAGAGCCGGCTGCGGATGGTGTCGAAATCGGGAAAGCCGGCGAGCGGACCGATCGCCGCCAGGGTCGGCGCGGTGGCGGCCAGCAGTCGTTGCGCGAGGCGGCGGATCTGCTCGCGGTCGACCGCCTCGATACGCGCGACGAGCTCGGGCACCGGCAGCCGCCGGCCGTAGAACAGGAGCTGGCGGGCCATGTCCTCGGCTACCGCGCCGCAACTCTCGAGGCTCATCAGCAGGCTGGCTTCGAGCTGTTTTCTGGCCCGGGCCAGCTCC
>JALSRW010000366.1 GCA_026984595.1 Alphaproteobacteria bacterium | reverse complement strand
CTCGTTGCGGCACGACTGCGCATCTTCCATCGGTAACCATTGTGTAAGATATCTGGGGTAGGGATGGGACGACGAGACGGATCGAAGAGGGGGTCCATGGACACCGACGGCGCGGTGCCGGCAGGAGCCGCATCCTGATGTCGTTGCTGGTCGCCGCCGGCGCGGTCGCATTCGGGCTCGGTGCCTATTCGCTGGGCGTCGAACCGCGGCGCCTGTTCGTGCATCGGCACCGGATCGGCTGGGCGGACTGGCGCTTTCCGGGCGAAAGGCTGCGCATCGCAGTCCTCTCCGACATCCATGCCGCCTGGCCGCACATGACGCCCGAACGGATCGCCCGCATCGTCGATCGGCTACTCGCGCTTTCGCCGGATCTGGTCCTGTTGCCGGGCGATTTCGCCTGCACCGAAACCTTCGGCGTGCGTCCGGTGGCCATCGAAGCGGCGGCGGGGGCGCTGCGGCCGCTGGCCCGCGAGGGCCGGGCCTTCGCGGTGCTCGGCAATCACGACTGGGACTATGGCGGCCAGCGGGTCATCGCCGCCCTCCGGGCGGTCGGCATCCGGGTCCTCGTCAACGAGATCGAGCCGGTGTTCCTGGGCGGCAATCCGCTCTGGCTCGCCGGTGTCGACGACCCGGTGACCGGGCGGCACGATCTCGAGGGCGCACTGGCCGAACTGCCCGAGGACCAGCCGGCCATCCTGCTCAGCCACATGCCCGACGTGCATCGCGAGGCGCCGCCCGCGGTACGGCTGGTGGTGGCGGGCCATACCCATGGCGGCCAGGTGTGCCTGCCCGGCTTCGGGGCACTGATGACCCAGAGCCGGCTGCCGCGCCGGCAGGCCTACGGGCTGCACGAGATCGCCGGGCGGCGGTTGTTCGTTACCGCCGGTGTGGGCACCACCGGTCTGCCGATCCGTTTCGCCCGTCCGCCGGAGATCGGCCTTCTCGATCTGGTGCCGGCAAGCGGCGAGGATCCGGCAAGGCGCGCCTTCGACGTCGCGCAGCCGGAAACGACAGCCGCAGACAGCCTGCTCGAACGGGCCTGAAACGCTTCAGTCCACCGCCACCAGCAGATTGCCCAGCCGATCCACCTCCACCCGGTCGCCGGGTTCGATGACGATCGTGGTATCGAGCTGGCGCAGGAGTGCCGGGCCCTCGAAGCGGCTTTCGAGCGGCAGCCGGTCGCGGGCATAGACCGGCGTCGGCAGCCAGCCCCGGGGAAACCAGACCGGGCGCTCCTCCTCGATTGCCTGCTGCGGGCTGGATGCGCGTTCGCCGGCGGCTGCGAGCAGCGCGAGATCGACCGCCGCACGCCGACCGATGACGCTGGTCTTGAGATTGACCAGCAGCGCCCCGAGCTCCGGCAGAGCGATGCCGAAACGCTCGAAATAGGCGCGCTCGAAGACTTCGCGCAGGCTGGCGCGATCGAGCCGGTCCCGGTCGATCGGCACGTTCAGCAGATGGGTCTGGCCACGGAACTGCATGTCCGCCGAGAACAGCGCGGTGATCTCCTCCACCGGCGCCTGCTCACGGTGCAGCAATTGCCGTCCTTCCTCGAACTGGGCGTCGAGAATGGCGGCGAGATCCGCCGCCTCCACCTCCTCGAGCGGGCGGTTGAGGGTGCGCACGTAATCGTGCCGGAGATCGGCCACGGCGCAGCCGATGGCATTGGTGATCCCCGGCCGGGCCGGAATCAGTACCCGGGGAATGGCCAGCTCGCGGGCGAGCGCGGTGGCGTGCAGCGGCCCCGCCCCACCGAAGGCGAACAGGGCATAGTCGCGTGGATCGTGACCACGCGCCAGCGAAACCATGCGAATGGCCCCGGCCATGCGGTCGTTGGCGATCCGCAGGATGGCGGCGGCCGTCCCGGCCGCATCGAGACCGAGATGACGACCGATGCGTTCGACCATCACCTCCTCGACCTCGGCGAGCGTGACCCGCTTTCCGGTGGCCAGCAGCCGCGCCGGATCGAGCCGCCCGAGTACCAGATTGGCATCGGTGATGGTCGGTTCGCGGCCGCCGCGACCGTAGCAGACCGGCCCCGGATCGGCGCCGGCGCTGCGCGGCCCCACCCGCAGCATGCCGCTCTCGTCGAGCCAGGCGATGGAACCGCCGCCGGCACCGATGGTATGGACATCGACCATCGGCACATGCAGGGGCATCGCATATTCGAGCTCGAGCTCGTCGCTGACCGCCGGCACGCCTCCCTGGACCAGCGCCACATCGGTGCTGGTACCGCCCATGTCATAGGTGATCAGGTCGGGATAGCCGGCCGCCGCCCCGGCCCGCGCCGCGGCGATCACTCCCGAAGCCGGACCCGACATCACCGTGCGTGCCGCCTGGGCGCTGGCGAGACCGGCGGCGACGGTACCGCCATTGCCCTGCATGACCAGCAGCCGGGCGGCGAAACCGCGGCCCCGGAGCTCCTCCTCGAGCCGCGCGAGATAACGATGTAGCACCGGCTGCACGCAGGCATTGACGGCGGCCGTCGTGCCCCGTTCGAACTCGCGGTATTCGGACAGCACCTGATGGCCGAGGGTGACATAGGGGTTGGGCCAGAGCTCGCGCAGGATCTCTGCGGCCCGCAGCTCGTGCGCGGGATTGGCATAGGCGTGGAGGAAATGGACGACCAGCGCCTCACAGCCCAGCTCCAGGAGCCTGGCGGCGGCGGCGCGTACCTCCTCCTCGTCGAGAGGAACCAGCACTTCACCGCGCCAGTCCATGCGCTCGGCGACCTCGAGCCGCAACTCGCGGGGTATCAGCGGCTCGAACACGCCGTACATGCCGTAGGGCTGCGGCCGGGTGCGGCGCCCAAGCTCGAGCACGTCGCGAAAGCCGCGGGTGGTGATCAGGCCGGTTCTGGCGATGCGGCGTTCGAGCAGGGCGTTGGTGGTGGTGGTCGTGCCATGGACGATGAGTGCGATATCGGCCAGATCGACCCCGCTCTGCGCGATCGCGCGCATCACTCCGATCGCCTGGTTCTCGGGAGTCGTGGGAACCTTGGCGATGGTCACCGGCCGCGTCGCATCCGCCGGATCCAGCAGAACGAGATCGGTGAAGGTTCCACCCACATCGACACCGACGATCCTGCCACGCTGCTGCATGCTTCCCCCCGTTGCGCACGCCGGCAGATCAGCGGAAACTGACCGCAGGTGCAACCTCTTGCTGGCTTCGGGTGCCCGCAGGCGGAAGATCGTGCTATGAGCGGCCTGCGCGAGATCCGGCCAATGGGAGGAAGGATGGAGCGGTTTCTCAACAAGGTCGTCATCGTCACCGGCGCCGCCCGCGGCATCGGCCGCGCCTGCGCACGGGCCTTCGCCGCCGAGGGAGCTTGTGTCGTCATCGCCGACATCGACCGGGAGGCCGGAGCAGAGGCCGCCGAGGAAATCGCCGCCGAGGGCGGGAGGACCCATTTCGTCGCCACCGATGTCGGCGACGCGCAGGAGGTCGGGGCGATGGTCGACGCCACCCTCGAATGGGGCGGCCGGCTGGACGTTCTCGTCAACAATGCGGCGATCATCCGCAAGAGCGACTTTCTGGAGCTCTCCGAACCGGACCTCGATGCCGTGCTGCGGGTCAATCTCAAGGGTGCACTGCTGTGCAGCCAGGCGGCGGCGCGGGTGATGGCGGCGCGGGGCGGCGGCGCCATCGTCAACATGTCCTCCGTGAACGGCATCATGGCGATCGCCGATCAGGTGCCCTATAACATCGCCAAGGGCGGAATCAATCAGCTCACCCGGGCCACCGCACTGGCACTCGTGGACAAGAATATTCGCGTCAATGCGGTGGCACCCGGCTCGATCCTCACCGAACTGCTGATGACGGTGATGGAGGACGAGGCGGCACGCCGTACCATCCTCTCCCGCACCCCCATGGGGCGGTGCGGGACGCCGGAGGAGGTGGCACGTCTCGTCCTCTTCCTGGCCAGCGAGGAGGCGAGCTACATGACCGGCCAGATCGTCTACATCGACGGTGGTCGGCTCGCCCTGAATTACACCGTGCCGGTCCGCGACTGAGCTAACCGGTAGTTGCAATTGCCGAACTGTCGCGCCATCTGGTGGCGCGGCGCCCCGGGGATGCGAGTGCGCTCTACCGACGGGCCGGCGCCATGAGAGGAGACGGAAGCCTATGCCGAAACCCCTGATGCCCAAGGCCACCGCGGTGTGGCTGGTGGAGAACACGAGCCTCACCTTCGAGCAGATCGCCGATTTCTGCGGGCTGCATCCGCTCGAGGTCAAGGCCATCGCCGACGGCGAGGTGGCGACCGGGATCCGTGGTCTCGATCCCATCGGCGCCGGCATCCTCACCCGCGAAGAGATCGAGCGCTGCCAGAAGGATCCCAAGGCGCGTCTCAAGATGGCCAGATCGGTGGCCGACGAGGTCAAGCTGCCCAAGCGCAAGGAGCCGCGCTACACGCCGCTCTCCAAGCGCCAGGATCGCCCCGATGCCATCGCCTGGCTGCTGCGCCATCATCCCGAGCTGAGCGATCAGCAGATCTGCCGTCTGCTGGGGACCACCAAGAACACGGTGCAGGCGGTGCGTGATCGCACCCATTGGAAGAGCGCCGAGATCCGCCCGCGGGATCCGGTGCTCCTCGGCCTCTGTTCGCAGACCGAGCTCGACGAGGCGGTGGCCCGGGCCAGGGCGGAACAGCAGAAGAGCGCCCCCGAGGACGAGGCCCAGCCCCAGGAATAGACGGCGGCGAGGCAGGGGCGGCGCCGCGGCTCCCGCTCAGCGGCAGTCGGCTTGGTCGCTGCCGGCCAGATCGTCGAGCTGGCGCTCGCGCCAGAAGCGGGGCGAGAGCAATCGCCGGTCCTGCTCGATGAGATCGGCGATGGCCCGCAGTCTCTGCGCCGCCACCGCCGGCAGTGTGCCGGGGCGGATGGTGACCCGGAGATCGGCGGAGGAGGCCAGCTCGTGCTGGAGCTCCGGCCGCGGCGAGGGCTCGGCATGGTGACGTTCGCTGCTCTCGAAGGCCACTACCGAAGCCGGAGGCCGGCGCGCGTAATCGGCCAGCAGCAGCTCACGGCTGGGCAGCGGCGCCGAATGCTGGAGGAGCGCTTCCGACAGGCGCTGGCGAACCTCCCGCGGCAGATGATTGAAGAGACGGCGTGCATGCCGGAGCCGTCGCAGGCTGGCGGAGCGCAGAGCGACGCGTATGGCGTGATGCAGCAGGCAGTTCTCGCCGAGCTGCAGGGCCACCACCGGCGCAAGATCCTCGAGAAACAGTGTCAGTCCGCGGCGCTCCCCGGGATATCGTTCTTCGCGCATCACTCCGTCCCGATCCATTTGTTAACGGGATCTTAACGGAATGGGAGCGGGCGGCAACAGCGGATGCCCGCGCCGCGGCACCCTATGAGGCGGATCGCCTGCGGGTTTTCCTCAGTCCGCGCCGGCGGCCGGAAGCAGCCGTTCGACGAGGCGCGCCCAGTAGCTCACCCCATGGGGAAGGATCTCGTCGTTGAAATCGTAGAAGGGGCTGTGCAGGATGCGCCCCTCGGCGGCTCCGCCCTGGCCGAGCCAGACATAGGCGCCGGGGCGACGTTCCAGCATGAAGGCGAAATCTTCGGATCCCATCGAAGGCCGCTCGTCCCGCCGCACCGCCTCCTCGCCGGCGATCTCGGCCGCTACCGCGGCGCAGCGCTCGGCCTCCCCGGAGGTGTTGACGGTGGCCGGATAGCCGCGCCGGTAATCGACCTCGATGGCGAGCCCGAAGCTCGCGCCGACCCCTCGGGCGATCTCGCGCAGGCGGGCTTCCGCGCGATCGCGGAGATCGGCACGGAAGGTGCGCACCGTGCCCACGAGCTCGGCGGTCTGCGGAACCACATTGTAGGCGTCGCCGGCATGGAAGCAGGTGACCGACAGCACCAGCGCCTCGAGCGGATCGGTCTCGCGTGCGACCAGGCTCTGGAGGGCCTGCACCAGGGCGCAGCCGGCGATGATCGGGTCACGCCCCAGATGCGGCATGGCGGCATGGCATCCCCGGCCCTCGAGGCGGATCCGGAATTCGTCCGAGGCGGCCATCGCCGCACCATCATGGACGGCGAAGACACCGGGCTCGAGCCAGGGCCAGTTGTGCATGCCGAACACCCGATCGGCGGGAAAGCGCTCGAACAGGCCATCCTCGAGCATCGCCCTGGCCCCCGACAGCCCCTCCTCGGCGGGCTGGAAAATCAGATAGACGGTGCCGTCGAAGCGACGGGTCTCGGCGAGATAGCGGGCCGCCCCCAGGAGCATGGTGGTGTGACCGTCATGGCCGCAGGCGTGCATCTTGCCGGCGTTCCGCGAGGCCCAGGCGACTCCCGTCTCCTCCTGGATCGGCAGGGCGTCCATGTCGGCACGCAGGGCGATCGAACCTCGGCCGCTGCCGGCCCGCAGGACACCCACCACACCGGTGCCGCCGATGCCGGTATGTACCTCGTCGACGCCGAAGCTGCGCAGCCTTTCGGCGACGAAGGCGGCGGTGCGCCGTTCCTCGTAGGCGAGCTCGGGATGGGCGTGGAGATCCCGGCGCCAGGCGACCAGCTCCTCGACATATTCGGCAACGCGGTTCAGAACCGGCATGGCCTCCCCCTCGACATGCCGACCGGCCATCATGGACGACCGGTCGGAACGCAGGACCGGGCCCGAAGGCCCGGCCCCTTCGCGAATTCGGCCGACCGATCAGCCCTCGATTTCGCGATACTTCCCGTTGTCCCAGACATAGACGGTGTAGTTGGAACCGAGGACGTCCCCCTTGCCGTCGAACTTGATGGTGCCGAGTACGGTATCGAACTCGCTGTTACGCAGCGCGTCGATCAGCGCGTCGAGGTCGGTCGAGCCGGCCTTCTCGGCAGCCTGATCGAACACCTGGATGGCGGCATAGGTGTAGAGCGTGTAACCCTCGGGGTCGTACCCCTCCTCCTGGAAGCGCTTGACCACCTCGGCGGCGGCCGGGTTCTTGCGCGGATCCGGGCTGAAGGTCATCAGGGTTCCCTGGCCGGTCTCGCCGGTAATCTGCCAGAACTCGTCGGTGACCAGCGCATCGCCGGACATCAGGCGCGCCTTGAGCCCCTGCTCCGCCGCCTGCCGCACGATGAGACCGGCCTCGGTGTGGTACCCACCGAGATAGATGAGGTCGACGCCGAGCTGCTTCATCTTCGTGATCAGCGCCGTGAAGTCCTTGTCGCCCTGGGTGATGGCCTCGTACATCACCTCCTGCACACCGCGCTTGTTGAGCTGCTTCTTGAACTCGTCGGCCAGCCCCTTGCCGTAGGCGCTCTTGTCGTGGAGGATGGCGATCTTGCTGCCGATCTTCTTGTCGACCACGTAGTTGGCCGCCACCTGACCCTGCTGGTCGTCACGGCCGCAGACCCGGAACACATTGTCGAAGCCCTGCTCCGTGAGCTTCGGATTGGTCGAGGCCGGCGAGATCATCAGCACGCCTTCCTCGGCATAGACGGCGGAGGCCGGGATCGAGGAGCTCGAGCAGAAGTGCCCGGCGACGAAGGTCACCCCCTTGTTGACGAGCTGATTGGCCACCGCCACCGCCTGCTTGGGATCACAGGCATCGTCGCCGATTTCGAGCGCGAGCTGGTCCCCCAGGGTACCGCCGGCGGCGTTGATGTCGCGGATCGCCGCCTCGGCACCGCGCTTCATCTGTTCACCGAACGCGGCATACTGGCCGGTCATCGGGCCGACGGTGGCGATCAGGGTCTCCGCTGCCGCCACTCCGCTTCCCAAGGTCAACAGCGCCGCCGCACCGAGCAGCATGCTGGAAGGTCGGTACATGGTGCAACTCCCTGGTTATCGATGGGTGGAAATGCCGAAATGAGCTTCGCGATGGCGCACCGTTCCGCCCATTCGGCGTTCCTGTTTAAGGAGTGCGGCCGCGGGCGCAACCCTTTTCGCCGGGGCGGTCCGGGCTCAGGGGGACTCGATCTCCACATAGGACAGGGGCGAACGTTTGCGGTACTTCCAAGGATACTGGCGCACCATGCGCTCGACGCGGGTGATCCGGTAGCTCAGCAGGCCCAGCGCCACGAGAACGAGAAAGGCGACGATCAGGCCCCGCAGGTTCAAAAGCTCGCCGTCGAACAGCGCATACACGAGAAAGCGGTCGGCGAGGGCGAGCCCGAAGGCCGCAGCCACGACCTGCCAGGGCCCCCGCCAGTTCTCCGCCATGGCTCGCCCGGCGAGCATCGAGCAGCCGCCCACCAGGACGACGGTGAGACCGAGGAACACGCCGGGAGAGGTGCCGAGAAACGCTTCCACCGCCGTCCTCCCTCAGTGCCCGCCTTCGAGATATGCCGCCCGGATCTCGGGGCTCGCCAGCAGCTCTCTGCCACTACCCTCCATGACCACGCTGCCGGTGGCCAGCACATAGCCGCGATGGGCGATCCGCAATGCCTGGTAGGCGTTCTGCTCGACCAGCAGGATGGTGAGCCCCTGGCTGCGATTGATCTCGACGATGGATTTGAAGATCTGCTGCACCAGCATCGGCGCGAGCCCGAGCGAGGGTTCGTCGAGCAGCAGCAGCCTGGGACGGGCCATCAGCGCCCGGCCGATGCAGAGCATCTGCTGTTCGCCGCCCGAAAGGGTACCGCCGCGCTGGTGCATGCGCTCCTTGAGGCGCGGGAACAGGGCGAAGATCTTCTCCACATCCTCGGCGAAATAGCGCTCGCCGTTGGGCACCGCCCCCATCTGCAGGTTTTCGAGCACGGTCATGCGCGGGAAGATGCGCCGGCCCTCCGGCGCCTGGCTGATGCCCCGGCGCACGATCTCGTAGGTGGGAAGGCGGGTGATCTCCTCGCCCTCGAAGACGATCCGGCCGGCGCTGGCCCGCGGATCGCCGCTGATGGTCATCAGCAGGGTCGTCTTGCCGGCACCGTTGGCGCCGATGATGGTCACGATCTCGCCCTTGCGGACATCGAGACTGATGCCCTTGAGGGCCTCGATCCGGCCGTAATGGGTATGGACCTCGCGCAGCTCGAGCATCAGGCACCGCCCTCCGTGCGGGTCTCGAGATCGGCCTTCACCTCCTCCGGCAGTTCCTCCTCCTCGGTCTCGCCGAGATAGGCCTTGATCACGTTGGGATCGTTGCGGATCTCCGCGGGCGCACCGTCGGCGATCTTGCGCCCGTAATCGATGACGATGACATGGTCGGAAATGCGCATGACCATGCTCATATCGTGCTCGATCAGCAGGACGCCGATGCCCTCCTGCTCGCGGATGCCGAGCAGCAGCTCGCCGAGCTCGGCGGTCTCCCGCGGATTGAGGCCGGCGGCCGGCTCGTCGAGGCAGAGCAGGCGCGGCTGGGTGCACATGGCGCGGGCGATTTCCAATCGGCGCTGGTCGCCATAGGGCAGATTGCCGGCCTCCCAGTCGGCGCGGCGCACCAGACCCACGCGCTCCAGCCAGTAGCGGGCCCGCTCCACCGCCTCGGCCTCGGCCCGCCGGTAGCGCTCGAGGCCCAGCAGTCCGAAGACGGTATAGCCGGAGGCCCGCATCAGCCGGTTGTGCTGGGCCACCACCAGATTCTCGAGCACGCTCATCTGCGAGAACAGGCGGATGTTCTGGAAGGTACGGGCGATGCCCTGGCGCGGAATGAGATGGCCGTCGAGGCGCTCGAGGAGGACCGGACCGTGACGGGCGTGGAAGGTGAGTTGGCCGACGGTGGGACGGTAGAAGCCGGTGAGGCAGTTGAACACCGTGGTCTTGCCGGCGCCGTTGGGGCCGATGATGGCGGTGATCTCGCGGTCGAAGGCGGTGAAGCTGAGATCGTCGATGGCGGTCAGCCCGCCGAAGCGCATGGTGAGATGCTCGACCTCGAGAAGCGGCGCCGTCATACCGACTGCTCCCCCTCGCCCTTGCCGTGCAGGCGGATGGTGGGCTCGCGGCTGGCCAGCAGCCCGCGCGGTCGCCATATCATGATACCGACCATGGCGGCACCGAACAGCAGCATGCGGAACTGCTCGAATTCGCGGCCCAGCTCGGGCAGGATGATCACCACCGCGGCCGCCAGCACCACTCCGATCTGGCTGCCCATGCCGCCGAGGACGACGATGGCGAGGATCGTCGCACTTTCGATGAAGGTGAAGCTCTCGGGGCTGATGAAACCCTGCCGGGTGGCGAAGAAGGAGCCGGCGAAGCCGCCGAACATGGCGCCCAGCGCGAAGGCGGTGAGTTTGGTGTTGGTGGGGTTGATGCCCAGCGCCTTGCTGGCGATCTCGTCCTCGCGCAGCGCCTCCCAGGCACGGCCCACCGGCAATTTCCGGATCCGCAGCACGAACCAGTTGGTCAGCAGCGCCAGCAAGAGAATGAGATAATAGAGGAACGTCACCCGGTGCAGGCCGGAATAGCCGATGTCGAAGAACTGGTGGAAGGCGATCTCGCCTTCCGGCGGCCGGCGACTGAAGACCAGGCCGAAGAAGGTCGGCCGCGGGATCCCGGAAAGCCCGTCCGGCCCTCTGGTCACCGGGTACCAGTTGAGGAGGATGATGCGAATGATCTCGCCGAAGCCCAGGGTGACGATGGCCAGATAATCGCCTCGGAGGCGCAGCACCGGAAAGCCCAGCAGAATGCCGAAGGAGGCGGCCAGCGCGCCGGCGATGGGCAACGCCTCCCAGAAACCGAGCCCGAACCACTGCGCGAACAGGGCGTAGGAATAGGCGCCGACCGCATAGAAGGCGACATAGCCGAGGTCGAGCAGGCCGGCGAGACCGACGACGATATTGAGCCCCCAGCCGAGCATCACGTAGAT